>CAIWAH010000411.1 GCA_903910585.1 uncultured Verrucomicrobiota bacterium | reverse complement strand
TCGCCGTGGCCGGCTTGAAGTCGAGCAGGCCGCGCAGTGTGGCCCAGTTCCTGAACTGCTCGTTGACCGACTTGGAGTAGTCCTGAAACGCCCTGTAGTCGGCGTTGCGCACGGCCTTTTGCAGCTTGTGAACCGTGTCTGGGTTGAACAGGTGGTATTCGCCCTCACGCCGCCACTGGTAACGGCCGCCGACATCCAGGGTGGACGAACTGGCCTTGCGGTCGGGGAACGCCACGCGGTGGCGCAGCTCGATCTCCTTCGCGATCTCCTCCATGCCGACGCCTTCGACACGGGTCGGCGTCCAGGAGAAGAAACGGTCCACGACGGCCTCGTTGATGCCGACCGCCTCGAAGATCTGGGCGCCGCGATACGACTGGATCGTGGAGATACCCATCTTGGACGCCACCTTGATGACGCCTTTGACCGCGGCCTTGACGAAGTTCTTGCAGGCCGTCTTGTGATCCACGCCCACGAGCAAACCCTGGCGGATCATATCGTCGATGGACTCGAAGGCGAGGTAAGGGTTGATGGCGCCGCAGCCGTAACCGATCAGCAGCGAGAAGTGGTGAACCTCGCGGGGTTCGCCGGATTCCAGCACCAGTCCGACCTTGGTGCGGGTGCCCTCACGGATGAGGTGATGGTGCAATCCGCTCACCGCCAGCAGCGCCGGAATCGCGGCGCTCTTCGGATTCACGCCCCGGTCCGACAGGATGATGATGTTGATGCCGTCGGCAATCGCCTTGGAGGCGGCCTTAAACAGATCCTTGAGAGCCTTCTCCAGTGCCTTCGCCCCTTTGTCCACCTTGTAGAGGATCGGCAGCGTGATGGATTTGTAACCGGGCTGGTCGAGGTGCTTCAGCTTGGCGAATTCCTCGTTGGTCAGCACCGGGGATTTCAGCTCGATCAGGTGGCAGGACTCCGGCACCGGGTTCAGGAGATTCTTCTCGGAACCGATGGTGGTCACCGCGCTGGTGACGATTTCCTCACGGATGCAGTCAATCGGCGGGTTGGTGACCTGCGCGAAGAGCTGCTGGAAGTAGTTGTAAAGCAGTTGCGGCTTGTTCGAGAGAACCGCGATCGGGGTGTCGGTGCCCATCGAGCCGATGGCTTCGACGCCATCGCGGGCCATCGGCACCATCAGCATGCGCAAGTCCTCAAACGTGTAGCCAAACGCCTGCTGACGCTGGAGCACGGTTTCGTGGCTCGGTTCCGGGAGGTTTTCCGGATCGGGCAGGGTGGCCAGCTCAATGAGGTGCTCATTCAGCCACTGGCGATAGGGCTGTTCGCCCGCGATCTGGTCCTTGATCTCGGCGTCGTCCACGATCCGGCCCAGCTCGGTATCAATGTAGAACATGCGACCGGGCTGCAGGCGGCCCTTCTGGGCGATGTTCTCCGGCGCGATGTCGAGCACGCCGACCTCCGACGCCATGATGACGAGATCGTCCTTCGTCACGTAGTAGCGGGAAGGCCGCAGACCGTTCCGGTCCAAGGACGCTCCAATGCGCACACCATCGGTGAAGGCGATGCAGGCAGGACCGTCCCACGGCTCCATCAGGCAGGAGTGGTATTCGTAGAACGCCTTCTTCTCGTCGCTCATCGACTCATGATTCGCCCACGGCTCGGGGATCATCATCATCATCGCATGCGGCAGCGAGCGGCCGGCCAGCACCAGCAGCTCGAGCACGTTGTCGAACATCGCCGAGTCGCTGCCGTTCGGGTCCACGATGGGCAGAATCTTGGTGATGTCCTCGCCGAACGCGTCCGAGGCGAACAGCGCCTCGCGGGCATGCATCCAGTTGATGTTGCCGCGGAGCGTGTTGATCTCGCCGTTGTGGGCGATGTAGCGGTAGGGATGGGACCGGCCCCAGCTCGGGAAGGTGTTGGTGCTGAAGCGGGAGTGCACCAGCGCCAGCGCGGTCTTCATCGCCGGGTTCTTCAGCTCCGGGAAATACTTGTCCACCTGCTCGGTCAGGAGCATGCCCTTGTAAACCAGGGTGCGGCACGAAAGGCTGCAGACATACCAGAAACTCGCGCCGTCCTTGGTGGAGCAGCGGATCTCGGTGAAGGCGCGCTTGCGAATGACGTAGAGCTTGCGCTCGAAGGCGAGGTCATCCTTCACGTCGGCTCCACGGCCGATGAACACCTGCCGGACGTGCGGCTCCGAAGCCTTGGCCGTTTCGCCAAGCGAGCTGTTGTCGGTCTGCACCGTGCGCCAGCCGAGGAATTCCTGCCCCTCCGAGTTGATGATCTTCTCGAAGGTGAGCTCCAGCTTGCGCCGCAACCGGCGGTCGGGCGGCAGGTAGATCATGCCCACGCCGTATTGTCCGGCCGGCGGCAGGTTGATGCCGGCCTTCCTGGCCTCATCCACGAAAAACTCGTGCGGCATCTGGATCAGGATGCCGGCACCATCGCCGGTGTTCGCCTCGCAGCCACAGGCGCCACGGTGGTCGAGGTTCCGCAGAATCTGCAGGCCCTGCTCGACGAGCGCGTGCGATTTGACGCCCTTGATGTTGGCGACAAATCCGACGCCACAGGCGTCGTGCTCGAAATCGGGCCGATACAGCGAGTTCGGAACGGACGGATACGAATTCATGTCTTCAAATAAAGCAGGGCGCGAGTCACGGACCTACGCTGGCAACCCGGTAAGCGTAGGGGTTGCGTTTCCCGCAAGGCAAAGGGTTTTTGGTCTCCCGCGGCATCCTTGCCTGGTTCATGGATGGTGGAGCTGAAACTCAAGCGGAACTCCGGCCTCGGCGGCCAGCAGGTCCGACTTGGACTTCGCCGCCGCCAATTCCGCCGAAACCTCCTGATCCGCGGCCGCGGTGACGATCCAGCGAGCCGGTTCGCGGTGAACAAAAACCCGCCTCACGGCTTGGAGATGGCGACGGTCAAGGCCGTCGGCCACCCGGACGATTCCACCGAGGCGCCGAACTCTCGTCCGCGCATCCTCATTCAGTGCCCCGTAGATTCGATGGTCGGCCGAAGGCAGCGCCTTGCGATGGTAGCGAGCGATGGCTGCCAGCTCGAACACCGCCACTGCATCGACGCCTTCCCAATTGTGTTCGCAGATCAGCCGGGCGGACGCCTTGTGGTGGCCCGATCCGGAAGGGGAGGTGACGGCCCAACCAATGTCGTGAAGTTTCGCGGCACAGCTCAAAAGCCCGCGTTCGAGTTCTCCGAAACCGTGCCACTCGCCGAGAGCGTCAAACAGTTCGGTCGCCAGTTGGGCGACGTGGATGGGGTGGGACGGTTCCGTCTCATGCCGCGCGAACAGGACATCGGTGCCGCGCCTCAGCGCCGGAAGGTTCATGGCTGGCAGAGGGCGGCGTAGCGGAGACCGCGAGTGCTGATGCTCAGTTCGGCAAAGCCGAATACCCGAAGAATCGCCTCGTAGATGGCGGCGCCAATCAGGATGACGTCCGCCCTTTCCGGCGGCAGTCCGGGAAGACACCGGCGTTCGGCAATCGGCAGGCTCCAAAGCCGTTCCACCAGGGTGGACAAATCTGCCGCAGGGAAGCGGGTGGACTCGATCAACGTGCGGTCAAAGGTGTTCGTCCCCGCCTGGATCAGGGCGAGAATGGCCGTGCTCCCACCCACCCCGACAACCTTTTCCGGCGGGCACTCCGACAAGGCGCCGCCAATCATTGGGGAAACTTCGCGGAACAGAAACTCCCGGAGGTGCCGGCGGGCGTTTTCCAATTCTGTCGCTGAAGGGGAGTCGCCGGGCTGCAACTGCTCGAACATGCGGACGCTGCCGAGTTGAAAACTCCGCCGAAAACCGGGGCGGCCGGCGGTGCCGAGAATGAATTCAGTGCTGCCACCTCCGACGTCAAGCACCAGCAATCGGGATTGGGCGAGCTCCGGGGTGGAACAGACTCCGGCGAAGGCCCAATCAGCCTCCGTTTCGCCGGGAATCACCTCGACCGAAACCTCCGCGGCGCGCTCCAGAGCGAACAGCAATTCGTCGCGGTTCTGGGCATCCCTTGCCGCACTGGTCGCCACGATGCGGACCGTCTCGGCGCCCTGCTCGCGGGCAAGGCGGGCGAATCGGCCGACGGCGGCGGCCGTCGCGGCAATCGGCTCCGGTTGCAAGCGATGGGTTTCGTAAAACCCACGACCCAAACGGGATTGTTCGCTCGTTTCGTGGACTGGCTCGACCGAACCATCCGGAAAAACGTCGCCGATGAGCACCTTGACCGAGTTGGTCCCGACATCAATGACCGCACGCCGGCTGACCGAGGGCTGGCTCATGGAACGGGAAGGGCAGGGGCTCTGCCGTCAGTATTCGCGGCGAAGGTGGCTGGGGAGCACGCCCAGTTCCGCCCGATACTTGGCCACCGTGCGGCGGGCGATGATGATGCCCTGACCTTTCAGCCGGGCCACGAGCTCTTCGTCGGAAAGCGGCTGGGACTTGTCCTCGTTGCCGATCATTTCGGCGAGAACTGTCTTCACGCTCTTGTTCGACATCGATTCTCCGCTCGCGGTGGCCACGCCCGAGGTGAAGAAAAACTTCATGTCCACCAAGCCCTGGGGAGTGGCCATGAACTTGCCGGAAACGGCCCGACTGACCGTGGTTTCGTGAACTCCGACCACTTCGGCCACCTGGAGCATCGTCATTGGCTTGAGGTGTGAAACGCCGTGCTCAAAGAATGCCCGCTGCCTTTTCACGATTTCCTTGGCGATGTTCTGGATCGTGCTTTGCCGCTGGTGAAGGCTTTTGATCAGGAACTTCCCGGCCTTGATCTTCTCGCGGATGTATTCGCGGGCTTCTCCTGCGGTTTCCGGATTGCTGAGGAGGTCCTTGTAGAAATTGCTGATCCGCAGGTGGGGCAGGTTGTCGTCGTTGGTGCTGACTGCGTATTGCGGTCGCCGGCGGACGAATACGGACGGATAGGCATCCTCCAGCAGCATCCGGCGCAGCCGGACCGGCGTCGGACCCGATTTCACGGCCCGGACGTAATCGGACGTGTCTTCGGTCAGCACCACAGCCGCGAAGCGGGCCGGTTCATACAGTTCGACCGAACGGATGACCCGGTTGAGTTCGCGGAGCAGGTCCGACCGGAGTTGATCCAGCGGAACCGACGCGGGGGCGGAAGCAAACCGACCCAGCTGATCGAATAGCGCTTCGGAAAGCTGCTCACCCAGGAACACGGAAATCGAATCGGGCGAGTCGTCTCCAAGCTCCCGGGCCGAAACCAATCGTTTGGCCAGATCCCGGGGATCCGCCAAGTCCGATGCCTGAAACGTGGCCGGACCTTCGTCTTCGCGGGTCACCGCCACTTCGGCGACGACATACTGGTTCTGCTCGGCGGCGAAAGCCCGTCCGGGACGGGGATCGAGGGCGGCCAATCGTTCGGAGAATTTCTGCGCCTCCGCGGCCGTGACGCCCAGATGTCGCGCGATCTCGGGGAACCGTCGCTTGCCGAGCGCTTCCATGTGATCGCGCACGATCCGGTATTCGGGCGACTCCTGTCGGCCAGCCCGTTCCAATTGCAGCATCAGGCACTCGCGCAGGTCGCGCGCGCCCACGCCCGGAGGCTGGAACCCCTGGATCACCTTCAGGGCCGCCGCTAGGTCGTCCACCGCGATGCCGGTCGAGAACGAAAGCTCCTCCACGCCCGCCTGCAGGTAGCCATGGTCGTCAATGTTGCCTACCAGAAGTTCGGCAATCAGCCGCTGACGGTCATCAAGGTCCGCCATCCGGACCTGATCCAGCAGTTCTTGCTGGAGCGAGGTTTCCGCCGTCAGCGAGTCGAACATGAACTGCCGGCGTTCCTCGTCTTCCGGAGTCGAGCGGGTCGGTCCGGCTGACGCGGCAAAGTGGTCCCTCCATTCCTGGTCCAGCTGCAGCAACCGCTGAAGTTCCTCGTCGAACTTGTCCACCGGCTCGTTGGACGGCTTTTCCGTGGCCGGATCAAACTGCGTGTCGGGCGGCGGTTCCGCCGGGTCAGCCTGGCTGGCCGGTTCATCGCCACCATCGGAAACCCGGTCTTCCATGGTCGGCTCGACCGCAGCGACCTCTTCGAGCACGGGATTCTGCTGCAATTCCTGCTCGACCATCGCCTTCAATTCGAGGACCGGCGCCTGCAGCAACGCCAGCGATTGCTGGAGCTGCGGCGACAGCACCATCTGCTGCGACATGCGCTGAGAAAGATGTAGGCCCTGCGACATTGAACGGCCTCAGACTAATGAAGTATGCGGGAGAGACAAGAACTGGCGCACATTTTGCTTAATTCACTCGCGGAATCCCCAGTCGTGAACAGAAGTTGGCGGCGGTTTGAAACAGCAGGACTGGGGATTCCAAATCCGACAATCACTGGGGACCGACCGTGAACCACGGCACCCGGCGGACAATTCTAGAACAACCAATGTCAGGCCTTGCCGTCTCCGGCCTCCTCGCCGCGCAGGAGCTTCCGGCAGGTCGCCATGGCAAGCAGGGGCCAGGAGTTCCGATACATGTCGTATTTGAGGTAGAACACCTTGGGGAAGCCGGTGCCGGTGATTTCCTCTTCGGTCCACGAACCGTCCTCGTTCTGGTTGCGGATCAGCCACTCGATGCCGCGTTGGAGCGCCGGGTCGTTGGGGTTGCCCATCGCGGCGAGGCCCATGACAGCCCAGGCGGTCTGGGACGGGGTGCTGGGGCCCTGGCCTTTGAAAACCGGGTCGTCGTAGGTGTTGCAGCGTTCACCCCAGCCGCCGTCGGGCCGTTGGACGCTGCGCAGCCAGGCGGCTCCGCGTTGCAGCCATGGCTCGTTCATGTCTAGTTTCAGGGCGCGCATGCCGCGAAGAACCTGCCAGGTGCCGTAAATGTAGTTCACGCCCCAGCGGCCATACCATGAACCGTCCGGTTCCTGCTGCCGGCGCACGTAGTCGATGGCTTCGACGATTTGTGGATGGCGGATATCCCAGCCTTCATAACCGAGGAGTTCCAGAATGCGGGCGGTGATGTCCGCGCATTCGGGGTCCAGCATCGCGTTGTGGTCCGCAAATGGCACCTTTTCGAGGATGCTCTTGGTGCAGTCCTTGTCGAAGGCCGCCCAGCCGCCGTCCTTGCACTGGAAAGTCAACATCCACTTCACCGCCCGGGCGCAGCATTCGTCCCGACGCCGGCGGTCATCGGTGGGCACCTGCCGCAGCGCGAGAATCACCATCGCGGTGTCGTCCACGTCAGGGTTCCACTTGTTGTTGAACTCAAAGACCCAGCCGGAGGGATCGACGTCTGCCGGATTCTTGTGGATCCAATCCCCCCGGAAACGGATCTCCTTGTCCATCAGCCACGTGCCGGCCTTCTTGATTTTTGGATGGTCGGCCGGAACTCCAGATTCGCGGAGGCAGATTTGCACGATGGCCGTGTCCCAAACCGGCGAAAAGCAGGGCTCAATTCGGACCGAATCCGGCTCGATGTGCATGAGCTTGGTCAGCTCGTGATGCGCCCGGACGACTTCCGGGTGGTCATCGGGATAACCCAAGGCGATCAGCGCAATCAGCGCATTGAGCATCGCCGGAAAGATGGCCGCGAGTCCGTCGCTGCCTTCGAAACGTTCCAGCATCCATGACTCCGCACGCCTGAGCGCGGTCTTCCGGAACGGATGGAAGCCGCTGCGGCTGACCCATTCGGCAAGTTTGTGCAACCGGTCCAGCCACAGGAACATGTTCCGGAGGCTGAAGTCGAAATACCGCGGCCGGAGCGCCTCATCCAGCTCCAGTTTCCCGTTCGGAAACAGCTCGTCGAGGTTCACGCCGTTCTTGAGCGGCCGGGTCGGGCGGAAGTGGTTGATGATGGCCAGCGGGATGATCATCGCGCGCGACCAGTTGCTCATCTCCCAGAAATTGACGTGGAACCACTTGCCGATGAGCAGCACCTCGCACGGGATGGTGGGAACGTGCCACCACTCGACCAGACCGATCAGCGCCAGGTAGAGCTTGGAGAACGTGTTCATCCGCGGCACGCCCCCGAGTGCGTTGGCCATTTCCCGGGCCTTGAGCATGCGCGGGTCGGTCACCGGCACACCGCAGAGTTTCAGGGCCAGATAGGCCTTGATGGTGGCGTTCACCTCGGCGGGACCGTTCGGGTAAATGTTCCAGCCGCCGTCCTCCAACTGCTTGGAGAACATGTGGTTGACGGCCTTGCGTTCCCATTCCCGGTCCACTTTTCCCCACCAGTGGTAAAACGCCACCATGTCGGCCACCAGCGTCACGTCCACCATCAGTTCGCCAATCCAATAGCCCTCCGGCTTCTGCTCGGAGAGCAGAAAGGCCTGTGAACGCGTAATGGCTTCATCCAATGGGGAACCGGAATGACCCGCAGGGGAAATCCCGGAACTGGCGACCGAATTGGCGGACGCCGGAACCGACGTGACGGACATGCGCGGGAGGATGGGAGGCGATGCCGGGGTGTAAAGGGGTTGTTTCAGCCGGGCAACCATTTGGAAGCGGCCGCCTTCCCGAACTCGTCAGAAGGGATCCACGAATGACGATTGAACGGAATCCCCGCAATTCGGTCTTTCGCGCATTAAACGCCCCCTCCTTCCCAGCCTAGAGGTCGTCGCGGTCTGTGCCGTGATGGCCTCCGTGGTTGCCGCCCTTTCCCTGACTGCGACGCAGATGTTCCGCACCCACGAGTCAAAGGCGACCATTGTTCAGGCAATCCGGGAACAGCCGCAGAACGTGGCGCGTCGTTTGGCGGGAGTGACAAACCAGCCGTTGGAAGCCGAATTGCAGTGCTGGGCCTGCACCAACGGGCCGGCGACCAACGAATCCCCCCGGATCTGAAGCGGGTTGGCCGTCAGCGCTTCGGCCGGTCGTGTTCCCGAAACTTGCGTTCCCGTTCCCGCTCCAGTTCCTCGAACTTGGTCCGCTGCTCCGGGGTCAGAATGGCCGCAATCCGCTCGCGCCCCCGCTGCATTGCCTGCCGAACCCGCTCCGTGTTCTCGCGCCGGCAACCGTCGAATTCCTGGAAGTTCTGCTCAATGATCGGACCGATCTGCTGCTGCTGCTGTTCCGTGAGCGCAAGGTCCCGGGTCAGATCGCTGGTCACCTTCTGCTTGAAGGCGGAAGGGTCAAACTTGGGCGGCTTCGGTCGGCGGTCCACCGAATACCCGATGGCCAAACCCGCGGCCCCGCCCACGATGAAGGTGGCGAGCAGGTATCCGAGGACGGTCTTGCGGGTCAGGAGACTCATTGGGCGAGGGCGAAGATGATGGCGTCCGAAGACAGGGCAAACTCCTCGACGGCAACATTCTGGACCGGTTGCCGGGAAACCAGCAGCGAACCCATGGCAACCACGAGCGCGATTCCGCTCGCAAGGGCGAAACCGCGGCGCAGCAGGCGGATCACCGCCATGAGTTCGGATTCTCCGCTGCCTTCGCGCCAAGCGGCCAGGACCCTCGCTTCGACCGCGAAGGGAAGGGGGGCGGAGGCAGCGGCGGGAGCCGTCGCCGCAGAACGCAGCAGGCGGTCGAGCGATGGGGCGCCGGATTTCATGGGCGGTGCTCCTTCATTAGTTTTTCCAAATGTTTCTTCATCTTCAGCCGGGCGCGAAAGGCGCGGACCTTGACCAACGGCACGCTCCATCCGGTCGCGGCGCGGACCTCTTCCACGCTGCGTCCTTCGAGGTGGATCATGGTGATGACCAACCGGTCTTCCGGACTCAGCCGGTCAAGCATTTTCCCGACCAGCTCCCGCGATGCGAGCGCCTGTTCGGCCGGCAGCTCGGAGGTGGTCGCCGCCAAGTTCTGGATCACGGCTTCCTCGTCTTCGGACAGGTCTGCATGACGCAGCTCCGGGCGGACCTTCTCGCGGCTGATCTCATTCAGGCAGGTGTTGACCGCGATCCGCGAGACCCAGTGGCCCAGCGGAACGTCGCCGCGGAACTGTTCCAACCGCGTGAACACCTTTATGAAAACGGCCTGCATCAAATCCTCTTCGCCCGTGCGCCGCGGCAGGTGGGACCGGACAATCTTGGTCACCAGCGGCGTCAAATGCGCCATCAGCTCCCGGGCGGCCTCTTCGTCGCCCGAGCGCACGCGTCGCAAACACGCCGCCACGTCGAAGACCGGCTCATCCATGCTCGTGGCAACACTCTTCCTGAAACGCTAGACCGCTGGCAATCCTGCCGGTTACGCGAAACTGTTCGCGTTGCGGCCGGTCCAACCGGTTGGGCATGACCAATTCCCGTTTGCTCCCCGGCTTGCCCCCCGCGTAGAAGTCCCCGCGCAACTCCGCCATGAACCCCCGCCTCTCCACCCGCTGTGTCCGAACGTTCCTGTTGGCGGTGCTGGCCCTGCTGGCGGGCATGCTGCCGGCCGCGGCCAAGATCCAGTTCGATGTCTTCGCCGGGTATGGCACGGCGGGAACCGGGCATGTCCGCACCGGCGGCTGGTTCCCCATCGGCTTCGAGGTGATGAACGACGGGCCGAGCTTCGACGCGGTGGTCGAGGTCAGTTCGGGCCAGCTGTCCGGCCAAACGCTGCGCATCCCCGTCGAACTGCCGACCAACACCCGCAAGCGCTTCGTGGTGCCGGCGTTCTCCACGGCGTCGTCCTTGTTGCTGGTCGATGCCCGCCTGCTCGACACCTCGGGCAAGGTCCGGGCGGAGGCGCCGCAACTCCGGTTGAACCTGGTCACGTGGGAAATGCCGATGCTCGGGGCGTTGCCCGCCGCCCATGCGGGTCTGCCTTCGCTGCCCAATGACCGCCAGCGCCGGGCCGAGCTGCAGCCAATGGTGACCGCGTTTCAGGCGGAATTCTTTCCGGACAATCCCATCGCGCTGGAGGGCCTCAACGCCATCTACCTGAACTCCCAGCGGGCGCTCGAACTCAAGGAACCCCAGGCCAATGCCCTGCTCGCGTGGGTCTTTTCCGGCGGCCATCTGATCGTCGCGGTGGACCAACCGGCGGACCTCAACTCGGCACCCTGGCTGCGGGGCATCTTGCCGGCCGACGCGACGGGCCTTGAAAACCGCGCCGTCGGTGACGCGCTGTTCCAGTGGACGGCGATGAGCGATTTCCGTCCGCGTCATGCGTTCGAGCCACCCACCACGGGCCTCGAAACCCACGGCGGCGAGAGCCGCAACGTCCGCGATGACTCCGGCGATGACGCCCAGGATCCGTATCGTCGGCTGGCGTTAGACTCCGCATTTTCGGCTGCCGACCAGCCGGTGGTCAAGTTGCGCAGTCGCGACGGCCGCTGGTTTGTCGGGGAGCGCAACAACCCGCTGGCGGTCACCGCCGGACGGGGCAGGGGGTTGGTCACGCTGCTGGGGGTGAATCCGGAACGCGAACCGTTCAAGTCCTGGAAGCTGCGCCCGTGGTTCTTTGCCAAACTGATTGGCGTGGCGCCCGCGCTGCTGCGGGATGACGACCTGAACCTGTGGGGCGGGCAGGGGATTGATTCGGTCTTCGGCGCGATGATCGAAACGAAGCAGATCCGGAAACTGCCCGTCGGTTTCCTGCTGCTCCTGCTGCTGGTTTACCTGGTCGTGATCGGGCCATTTGACCGGTGGTGGCTGAAAAAGATCAACCGGCCGATGCTCACGTGGATCACGTTCCCGACCTACGTCGCACTGTTCTCGCTGCTGATCTATTTCATCGGCTTCAAGCTCCGCTCCGGCCAGCGGGAATGGAACGAACTGCACGTCGTGGATGTCATTCCGCAGGCCGGCGGGCAGGCCGCCCTGCGCGGACACTCGTTCGGCAGCGTGTATTCGCCCGCCAACGATTCCTACCGCCTGCTCGTGAAATCGCCGCTGGCCGGTGTTCGCGCCGAGTTCGGCCGCCTTACAGGCGCTTCGCTCGACAGTGGGCGCGTCGCGGTCCGGGTCCGGGCAACGGAAGTGGAAGCAGACGTGTTCGTGCCGGTATGGACGAGCCAACTGAATGTCGTGGAGTGGCTCGACTTCGATGCGCCGCCGCTCACGGCGGTGACCGCTCCCGACGGCAAGCGCGGGACCATCCGCATTGCCAACCAGACGCAGCGGCGTTTCGAGGCGGTCTGGGTCGTGGACGAACGCGGTTACCTTCATCGCTACGGCGAACTCGCCGCCGGCGCCAGCGTGGACCGCGACCTCACCCGCACCGGTGATGGCCAGCCCATTCAAAACTACGTGATCGAACGCAACCCCGAGTTCCAGACCGCGGTCAGCCGGCGGGCGGAAGCGTTCGGCAGCAACGAACGCGCCCACATCGACGATTGGCCGGGTGCCGCTGTCGCCGCCTCGTTTGCCTCCTATCTGTCGCTCAACAACGGCGAATCGCGCGACTTCATCTACCCGAACGGCTTTGACCTGATCGGCCTGGTCCGGCGCGGCGAAATCGTCGTGCTGGCCTGGATGCCGAATGAGTCCGTCCTGCCACCGCTGAACCAGTTCGAGGTGACCCATCAGAAAAAGGGCACCCTGTTCCGTCTCGTCGTGCCGGCCCCGTGATTCGTCGCCCCCTGAACTTCCGCCCCACCCATGAACCCTCCCGCACTCCCGGCCGTCCAGACCCGCGACCTCAGCCGCGTCTATGGCAACATGGTCGCGCTCAGCTCCCTCAATCTCACGGTGGAGAAGGGCGACCTGTTCGGCTTCATCGGCTCCAACGGCGCCGGCAAGACCACGACGCTCCGCATCCTCGCGACCTTCCTCACGCCTTCCAGCGGCAGCGCTGAGGTGCTCGGGCATGATGTCGTTCGCGAGGCTGACCGCGTCCGCCACCTCATCGGCTACATGCCCGACTTCTTCGGCGTGTATAAGGACATGGAGGTGACCGAATACCTCGATTTCTTCGGCGCCTGTTACAAGATCCCGGCGGCCCAGCGCGAGAAGACCATCACCGACGTGCTGGAACTGGTCGGCCTCAGCGAGAAGCGCGGCGCGCTGATCGGCGCCCTCAGCCGCGGCATGCAGCAGCGGCTCGGCCTTGCCCGCGTGCTCATTCACGACCCGCAGTTGCTGTTGCTGGACGAACCGGCGTCCGGCCTCGATCCGCGCGCCCGCATCGAGATGATGGCGATTCTTCAGGAGCTGCAGCGGATGGGGAAAACCATCATCATCTCGTCGCACATCCTTTCGGAGCTCCAGACCCTCTGCAACCGCTGCTGCATCATCGAGAAGGGCAAACTCATCTACAGCGGCCCGATCAAGGGCGTGAAGTCGGAGCTCAGCGAAGCCCACGCCTGGTGGGTGCGGGTGGTGGGGTCGTCCGACAAGGCGCAGGAACTGCTCCGGACGCGCCCTGAGGTTGCCCGGGTCGAACTGGTCGAGGAACGGCTCAAGGTCGTCCTCAACGACCTGAACGGCGACGGCAGCTTCATCGCGGACACACTGGTGCCTGCCGGCATCAAGCTGCTCGAACTCCGCGAGGACGAAATCGGCCTTGAGGAGGTCTTCCTTCGCGTGACCAAGGGCGAAACGCAGTAACCCGGAGCGCGGCTCTCTGAGCCGCGAGTTGGACCCTTCGAATCAGCTCCGACTTCCCGAATGCAACGCTCCAAGCCGAATCCCGCCGCCGAGGTCATCCGCCGCCAACGGATGAATCGCGGCGACGTTCCGACGGGAGCGCGACTCTCTGAGTCGCCAGTGGCAGGCTCAAACTCATTCCCTGGCTGGCACGAACGGGGTTACCTGCCGCACTACGATGCCCCGGGCGAAATCCAATTTGTGACCTGGCGGCAGGCCGATTCCTTGCCCGCACAGGTTTTGGGCGAAATGCACGCCCTCGCCGCCTCCGGGCGGGAACGCCAGAGTCGTGTCCTGGCCGAACGTTCGCTGGATGCGGGCTTTGGTTCCTGCCGGCTCAGGGACCCAGATGCGGCCCGGGTGGTAGAGACGTCATTGCGGCATTTCGACGGCACGCGATACCGGCTCTGCGCCTGGTGCGTGATGCCGAATCACGTCCATGTGCTGTTTGAAACCCTCAATACGCCGATGTCGGAACTGGTGGAGTCGTGGAAGAAATTCACGGCGCTGCGGCTGAACCGGACCGCCGGGATCGAAGGTGCCTTCTGGCAGGCGGACTATTGGGACACCTTCATCCGCGACGAGGCGCACTTCTGGCGGACCGTCCGCTATGTCGAGGACAACCCGGTCAGTGGCGGTCTAGTCCGCCAGCCAAGCGAATGGCCGTGGTCCTCCGCCCATCCGCAATGGCGCTGGACGGACGCGCCAGGAACGAGTCGCTGGCATGGCGCCCGACTCAACGGACCTCCAACGCAATGAATCCCTCCGACCCGCGCCCGCTTCGGTCCATCGGCTGCGACTCGGCAACAGCCATTGGCGGAAGCCATATGCGGCCGGGAGCGCGACTCTCTGAGTCGCACGTGATTCACAATCCATTTGGAAGCTTGCCCCACGCGGCTCAGAGAGCCGCGCTCCCGGTCTGGATCGTCATCCTGCCTCGCGGTGGGTCGGGGTTGCACGCTGAACAAGACCGGTCGATGTCCCGGCCGAAAGTGCCATGCGCCCCATGAACGCCGTGCTTCAACGGGAACTGGTGGTGCAGGCGCGCCAGGCGCGGACTTACTGGCTCCGGTTCATCGCCGGGGCGGCGCTGGCGGCCACGCTGGGAGGACAGCTCTTCACCTTGGGCGATCTCGCCCGGGCCATGGGCCTGTGGCGCGGGGCGCCCACGGGTTCCGAACTCTTCGCCGGACTTCACACCGTCATCAGCGTGGTGCTGCTGTTCACGGCCCCGCTGATCGCCGCGGACAGCATCGCCCGCGAGCGCCGCGAAGGCACGCTGGGACTGCTCGCACTCACCCCGCTCCAGCCGTTCGAGATCGTCCTGGGCAAGGTCGGCGCCCACGTCATCCGCCTGTTCTCGCTCTGGATGCTCAGCGTGCCGATGCTGATGGTTCCGGTGATGATCGGCGGGGTGAACTGGGTGGACATCAAGTGCGCGCTCGGCATTGAACTGACGGTGCTTTTCGGAGGACTCGCTGCGGGCCTGACCGCAACCAGTTTGGCAAAGCGCTGGAATGTCGCTGCGGTCACCGCCTTGGGCTTGACGCTGGCGATTGGGCAAATCGTGGCCACGTCCGCGGGGCTCCTTGTCTATTTCCAATCACCCGTGCTTGCCCGCAGCCTGAGTGACATGAGCCAGCTCGGCGTGGTGGTCATAGCTGCGACCGCGCCGTGGGTAGTGGCCACCGGGCTGGAGGGAGGCGGTTTCGGCCCCACATTTTCCCGATTGGGGCAATCGCCATGGCTTCTGGATCTGGTTTTGGTCGGGGCGGTGGCGTTCACCTGCGGTCTGCTGTTGCTCTCTGTGTTCGTGGCCGGCTGGAGAATCCGCTGGGCCTTGCGAGTCGAAGCGGCGGGAATCCCGCCCCGGTCGGCGCGGCGCCGCCGCGAATCGGGCCAGCGCTGGTTCGGCCGGATTGGCGAAGCGCAACGCCGCCAATGGCTGATGCTGAATCCCGCCCGTTGGCTGTTCGCCTACGCGCAGTTCGCCGGTTCCATCCGGTGGGCCTGGTGCGCACTGGTCCTCGTGACGGGCGTTCTTGCCGTCATCGCCCAAGGAGGCGGAGACAATGACTGGACCGCGGTGGTCGCCTTTCAGCCTTTGCTGATCGCCGTCGGCACCAGTCTCGCCGCCGCCGCGAGTTTCCGGCGGGAGATCGAGGAAAGCACACTGGAATTGCTGCTCGTCACTGGCCTGCCCGCTCGCCAACTCGTGTCCGGCAGGGTGTGGCAGATCTGGTCGGATTCGTGGCCGGCGCTCGCCCTTAGCGGGGTCTGCTTGGCGGTGATGCTGATCGCGGGTGGCGCCAACGGTTTCCAGGGCGACGCGCTGGTGCTCTGGCTGTGCGGCACGGCCGCTGTGTTCGGTTCCGTGCCCATCGGGGCGCGCTACGCCGTCCGCCGATTGAATCCGCTGCATGGCTGGCTGTGGACGGTGGCCACCGCCGGCTTCCCGCCGTTTCTGCTCGGCGGCGCCACCTCGGTGATGTTCTGGGGCATGCGGCGCGGCGGCGACATGAGCGACTTCAACAGCATGGTTGCCTTTGTGTTCGGCTTCACCGTGACGCAGTTCGCGCTGGCGCGAACCTGGTTTTGGCTCGCCGCCAACGACCTGCACACCCGCCTGTTCATGCTGAAACCGTTCCAGCGCCGGCCGAGCTGAACCGCCCCGAATGTGGTCCATCCTCCAGCGCGAGCTTCGCGAACAGTCCCGGCAGGCCGGCACCTACTGGCTGCGGCTCACCGGGGCGCTGGTGATGCTGGCGCTGCTGGCGTGGGTGTGGAATTCGCCGCTCAACCGGATGGCGACCAATGGCCGCGGGTATTTCATCGGCCTGAACCGCATCCTGTTCCTCACAATCTGGCTCGTCGGCCCGGTGCTGACCGCCGACTGCCTCAGCCGGGAGAAACGCGAAGGCACCATCGGACTGCTGTTCCTCACGCCGCTCCGGGCCATGGACGTGGTGCTGGGGAAGGGATTCGTGAACGCGTGGCGCGCGTTTTCCGTCCTGCTGGCCGCCCTGCCGGTGATGGTGGTGCCGGTGCTCATGGGCGGCGTAAGCTGGCCGGACGCGGCGCGGATGTTCCTGTTGCATCTCGGCGCCCTCGGGCTCGCCCTCACGGCCGGGCTGCTCGCCTCGTCCTATGCGACCTCATGGATCCGGGCGCGGCTGCTCGCCTTCAGCCTCGCCGTGGTGGCGGGGGCAACCTTCGTGGTGCTGCATGTCGGCCTCGCGGCCACCCTGCAATGGCTCTCGCCGGGCGGGGCGGGCTCCGCCGGTTGGTGGGAGCTGTTCGGACGCAGCTTCCAGACGATGTGGTTCCGCAACAGCGTGATCCTCCGCACGCCCGCCTATTTCTGGCGCGAGATCGGTGCGGTCGCGAACAGCGGTTGGCAGCCCGTGCAATTTGCCGCCACGCTGGCGGGAGGTTCGCTGCTGCTCGTCGCGGGGGCGATGGCGGTGGCGGTCCGCGGCGTGCGCCTGACCTGGCAGGCGGTGCCGCGGTCGCCGGCGTGGGAACGCCGCGTGCGTTTCTTCACCGACGTGCGGGTGTCGCGGGGCTGGTTCCGCGAACGCATGCGGCGGCTCATGGATTTCAATCCGGTGTGGTGGCAGCACAGCTCCACCTGGTCGGCCCGGGTGACCACGCTCGGCTGGTTGGGGCTCACGATGCTGCTGCTCACGGCGGCCTACACCGGCCTTGGCATCGGGGCGGTGCAGGCGAACTGGGTCCTCGAAAAACTCCTGCTTGCGGGCCTCGCGTTCAGTGCCGCCGGCAGCTTCCGCAACGAGCGCGAATCGGGAGCGCTTGAACTGATTCTTGTCACCGGCCTCGAACCGGGCCGGATGCTCCGGGGGCGTCTCTGTGCCTTGGCAGTGCAGTTCCTGCCGGCGGCGCTGTTGGTCTGGGGCCTGCCGCCGGTCGTCGCGCATCTTTACCGCGAACCGGTGCGGCTCATGGAGGCGTGGGAGCTGGTCTGGCTGCTGCCCACGGCGCTGCTCGGCCTTTCGCTTTCGCTCAATCGTCTCAGCTTTCTGACAGCCTTCGTGGTCGCTGGCGGCGCGCACCATGTGGTGGCTACGCTGCGGGCCAGCATCACCGCCCTGCTGTTTCAGGCTGGCCTGTTCCAGATTGGCGTTACTGGGCTGCCAGACGGACTGTTTCCCCCGTTCCAAGCCGGGCTGGCATTGGTTGAACTGCTGATCATCGCGTTGGTCTGTCGCTGGGCGTGGAAGCGGGCCGTGCGATCCCTGGAATCCCGCTCGTTCCTGGTGCCCGCCACCAAACCAACCCCTTCGCCCTCGCCATGACCCTGTTGCCCGTGGTTGCCCGTGAGTTGCGCGTCGCCTCGCGACGGGCCTCCTCCTATTGGGGACGTGCGCTCGCGGCGTTGGTCGCCCTGTCCGTGTTCGCCTGGTTCTTTGTGTTTGAGAACCACGGTTCGTCCACCCGGCTCGGTCAGTCGCTCTTCGGCGTCACGGCCACGCTTGCCTACGTGTTCGCCGCGCTCGCCGGCGTGCTGTTCAGCGCCGACAGCATCAGCCGGGAAAAGCGCGAGGGCACTCTGGGACTGCTGTTCCTCACCGATCTGCGGGGCGTGGACGTGGCGTTGGGCAAACTCACCGCGTCGTCGCTAGCGGCCGTTTATGGCCTGCTCGCCGTCGTGCCCATCCTGGGCATCTGTCTGCTGCTTGGCGGAGTGTCGGGCGCGGAGTATTTCCGGGTGATCGTCGTGCTCGGCAGCGTGCTGCTGACGTCGCTCGCCATCGGCCTGTTCGCGTCCACGCAGGCCCAGGATTCCGTGCGGGCGGTGGCGCTGGCGTTCGGGTTGGTGGCGCTCTGGCAGTTCGGTGCGCCCATCACCCTCGGGCTTGCGGAACTGATGCTTCGCGGCGCGGGTGACGAACTGGAACCCATGCTGGGGTTGACCCCCATTTTCGCCTTCCGCAACGCTTTCGACGACGGCTACCGCCGCCATCCGGTCCGCTTTCTTGGTTCGCTCGCCGTGTGCGCCCTGCTCGGGCCGCTGCTGGCCGCGTTCGCGAGTTGGCGCCTGCCCCGGATCTGGCAGATCGGCGAAAGCAACGTGCGGCGCGGCTTCGGACCGTGGCTGCGGCGGCTGCGGTTTCCCACCGCCGAAAGCTGGCAGCGGTATCGGTCCGCCGTGCTGGCCCTGCATCCGGTCGCGTGGCTGAGCGGCCGTCACTGGCTGCGCCGCTGGCTGGTGTGGGCCTGGCTGGCCGGCGCCGGCGTGGTGTTCGTGGTCCTCGGGCTGCTCTCGGGCAACCACAACTGGTGGGATCTGCCGCCCCTGATGCTGCTCTCGCTGTTCCTGCACGCGCTGCTGAAATTCTGGGCGGCCCTGGAAGCGCCCCGGCAGTTTTTCGCGGACCGCCGCTCGGGGGCGTTGGAACTCCTGCTGACCACGCCCGCGGACGGACTGGACCTGGTGCGCGGCAACCGGCTGGCCCTGCACCGGCAGTTCTTCTGGCCGGCGATCGCGGTGGCCACCTACGAAGTCTTCATTGCCCTGCGGCAGGTGCTGGAGCACCCAAACGAAGGGGACAATGACCTGTTTCTGGTCTTCATCAGCGTGCGGCTGGCAACCCTGTTTCTCGACCTGCACGCCATCACCTGGCTGGGCATGTGGACCGGTCTGTCGGCCCAGGGAAACCGCACCTCGGTGTTCGTCGTGCTCAAAGTCCTGGTGCTGCCGTGGGCCGTGATGTTCGTGGTGGTGCCCACGGTGGGAACCCTGTTCGCCCGGCACTCCAATTCCTCGCTCAATTGGGCGATGATCACGTTGCTGGGCTGGCTGGCGCTGACCGTCGTCAACAATTTCATCTGGCTGCTTCCGGCGAAGCGCGGCCTGCGAACCCGTTTCCGCGACGTCGCCACCGGACAACGCGCCGTCCGTGCCAAGGGCGACGAAATGCAGGCCGGCGCCTAGCGAGCGACTTCGGCGAAGGCCGCTCCGAGACGTCCCAAGGCGTCATTCATGATGGACGGTGTCACGGTCAGCGGCGGAAGACACTTCACCACTTCGCCAGCCGGGCCGCTGGTCTCCAAGATCAGGCCCCGCCGGAAAGCCGCCCGGGAAACCGCTTTGGCCGTCTCGCCGTCAGGACATTCTACCCCCTGCATCAGGCCGCGCCCTTTGACTCGAAAACCGTCGCCCGACGCCCGGGCAATGTCCGCCAGTCCCGCCCCGAGGAGCTCTGCGTTCCGCCGGATCTGGACCGCAAAATCGTCCCCGCTCCAAAAAAGCCGCAGGGCCTCGGACGCGGTGACGAATGCGTGGTTGTTTCCCCGAAACGTGCCGTTGTGTTCCCCCGGCCGCCATTGGTCGAGCTCCCGGCGAAAAAGGGTGATGGACAGGGGCAGCCCGAATGCGCTCAGGGATTTGGACAGGGTCACGATGTCGGGTCTGATGCCGGCGGATTCAAAGCTGAAGAATGTGCCGGTGCGCCCACAACCGGCCTGGATGTCGTCCACGATGAGGAGACTCCCCACTTCGCGGCAAAGCCCCTCCAGCCGGCGCAGCCACGCATCGCCCGCGACATTGAGCCCCCCCTCTCCCTGGACGGTTTCAACGATCACTGCAGCCGGCAAATCGAGCCCGCTGCTGGCGTCGCGCAGCATCTTCGACAGCAACCCGACGGTGTCCACGCCCGGCCCCAGATACCCGTCAAACGGAACGCGGAACACGTGGGGAAGGGCGACGCCGGCGGCGGCCCGCTGGTGGCGGTTGCCCGTGACGGCCAAAGCGCCCGCGGAGACTCCATGGTAGCCGTTGGTGAAGGCCACGACGGTCTGGCGGCCGGTGCATTTCCGCGCCAGCTTCAGGGCGGCCTCGACCGCGTTGGTGCCCGCCGGACCCGGCAATTGGATCAGATAGTCCAAGCCCCGTGGCACCAGGATCAGCTCTGCCAACGTCAGCAGGAACTCCTCCTTGGCCGACGTGTCCAAATCCAGCCCGTGCGCGATTCCGTCATCAAGCATGTATCGGATCAGGCGATCCCGGAGGAGTGGGTGGTTGTGGCCGTAATTGAGCGCACCGGCGCCGGCAAAGAAGTCCACGTAGGCGGTTCCGTCCGCGGCATGCAGATAGCAGCCGGACGCTCGGGTGAACTTGGCCGGAAAGGAGCGGGAGTAGGTTCGGACTTCCGACTCGAGATGCCGGGCGGCGAAGGCGGAGGATTCCACAGTGGTGGCCGGGAATGACGCAGGTATGGTCATGGGAAGTGCTGATTCAACGCACGGTTCAGGAGGTGACCGCCCCCGCCAAATCCGGGGAAGACCAAGCCGGAAGTGACCGTTCAATCCGTCCGTCGGATTGCAACCAGCGAACCGCATCCCGCAACGCGGCGCGGGCCGGACGAGGAGCCAGACCCAACTCCTCCCGGGCCCGCGCATTGTTGAACGTCATTGCGGTGCCCGCGAGGCGGACGCCCGTCAGCGACGCCTTGGGAGCCCGGCCAGTCACGTGGTCTGCGGTGAACTCGGAAACTGCCGCCACCATCAGCGCCAGCGAATAGGGAATCCTTGCACGAGGCATTGGCAATCCGGTCAATTCCTCGAGAAACTCGAGCACTTGCGAAAGGCGAACGTTGTCCCCGCCGAGGATATAACGTTCGCCAATGCGCCCGCGCTCCGCCGCGAGCAGATGGCCCAACGCGGCATCCCGAACGTCCACCATGTTCATCTCAAATTCGAGGAAGGCCGGATTCGCCCCATTGATGAAATCCAGCAGCATACGGGTGGGCGGGGTCACCCGGTGATCCCCCGGCCCGATCGGCAAAGTGGGGTTTACGATCACAACGGGCTGACCGTTGGCCGCAGCGTTCCGGGCGGCTTCTTCGGCGAGAAATTTGGAACGGCAATACGGCCCCGGCATGTCCGCTACCGTTCTCGTAACCGATTCATCAGCCGGCGCCGAACCCGCTTCCCGGATGCCTTTGAGGATGGACTCGGTGGAGCAGTGAATCAGCCGCCGGACGCGGGACCTTTTTGCTTCGGCCAGCACCGCCAGGGTTCCCCGATGATTGGTGACGTCGAACGAGGCTTTGTCCGCCGCCCAAAGATCCGGGTTGGCGGCGAGATGAAAGACGCAATCGGCTCCGGCAGTAGCCCGGCGGAGCGCCTCCGGATCCAAGATTGAGCCGACGATCAGTTCGGCCCGCGAATCCAGGTGCGGCGACCGCACCAGGTCGAGCACCCGCACCCGCTGCCCCCGGTCCGCCAGCAGGCGCACCAGATGCTGGCCGATAAACCCGCAGCCGCCGGTGACGAGGGATACGCCCGAAGATGGGGACGGATTCATTTCAAGGAAGGGTTTGGGATTGGGCCGGTTCGGTCGGCTCCAGGGCGACGCCCATTTCGAGGCACAGCTGGGCGAAGCGCTCGGGGGAGGGGGTGACGTGGGGCACCTTGTGCTGGCGTCCCAGCTTCCCTTTGGAACGCATCCAACCCTCGAACGCGCCGGGCGCCATCCAATGCACGCGGGGGGTGCCGATGGCAGAATCGCCATCCCGGTGACCATCGTAGTCATAGTTGCCGGCCCTGAGCACCGCATCCAGTTTGGCGACAAACCGCCGGTCACGGGCCTCGTCCAACGGGAGCGGCTTCGCCGGTTCGACCAAATAGACATGATGGCCCGGAGTGCCGGGACGGGAGGGAAACACCGGCCCCACGGTGAACTCGACCAGCACGATGCCCACTTCCCGGGCGGCCTGCTGAACTGCGTCCTCCAGTTCCGCGGCGATCAGATGTTCGCCGAAGGGGTTCAGTTTCTGTGCGATTCGTCCCAGGATGTGCAGCCGCGGCGGGCGTGTTTCCACAAACCGCACCACATCGCCCAGCAGGTAGGCCCAGAGCCCGGCGCAGTTCGACAGCACCAGCGCGTAGTCGACGTCCCGCTCCAGATTGGCCACCCAGTGGCGGACCGGACGGCTTCCTCCCAGTTCGCCGAGGGGAATGAACTCCAGAAACAGGCGGTTGTCGCATATCATGCGCAATCCCTCGCCCGGCAGGCGGTCGGCGCACGCGATGAAGCCTTCGCTGGCCGGATAAAGTTCACGGGTCTCGACCGGGCTGCCCTCCAGATGTGGCGCCATCCGGTCGCGGTAGATGTCCATCGCGACACCCCCGTGGATGAGCAGCTGAAGGTCCGGGAAGGTCGGGCCCTGAAGCGTTCCCGCCTGACGCTTCAGCTCCCGGATCCGGTCCAGCATGAACAGAACCCAGTTGCACATTCCGGACATCATCGTGACCCGCTCGTCCAGCACGAGGCGCGAGAACACATCCAGCTTTTCGTCCCAGTTGGAAATGCGGGCCTGCTCCGGCTTGGGCAGGATGTTCCGTTTCACCCACAGAGGCGTGAGCTTGGTGTTGATGCCACTGACGTCTCCGGCGAAAATCCCCGGAGCGGGTTCCTCCAGCGCGGTGCTGCCCCCCAGAATGAAGGACCGACCGGCCAATGGCCGGCTGTCAGGCCGGTGGGCGAGGTGGAAGGCCAGAAGATCGAAGCCCACCCGTTCGTTGTCCTTGATGATGCCACGGGTCACCGGAATGTATTTGGTCCGCCCAGTGGTCGTGCCGGACGTCATCGCAAAGAACGGAATTCGCCCCGGCCACGTTATGTCGTCCAGCACCGGCCATGACGCCTTCCAGTAATTCTCCCACAAGTCATCAAATTGCCTGACCGGCACGCGATCCTGAAAGTCTCGGACCGTCCTTATGCTGGCGAAATCGTGGTCCCTCCCGAAGCGAGTCGCCGTGGCCCGGCGGACCAAGTCCGTCAGGACACCTGCCTGGGCTTTGACCGGATCCATGCGGTCAAGGTGGCGGCGACGGCGGGCTGCCAGTGGGCGAAGGAATGTGGTAAGATCCATCTTTGGAGGCGCATCCGCCCAGGACGGCAAGCCTGCCGAGCCCGACCTGAACCGGCCTTCGAACACGGCGACTTCCACCGAGGCGGGCCGCGAGCCAAATCCGCGTCGCCGAAACTTCCGCGGACGCGCGGTGACATTTCGGCAACAATCGAAGGGCGGGCCGCCGGTCAATTCGCCTTTGAAACCGACGCGTCGCGTTCGTCATCCTAACCCCCAATGAATTTCTCCGAATTGCGGCGAACGCTCGCCGCCGCGACCGGGGCGGCCAACGCCGCCGGCGACCTCATGCGGGCCAATCTGCGCCGCACCAAGAAGGTCAACGAGGCCCATCAGCACGACATCAAGCTGGAGCTCGACGTCCGGTGCCAGCGGGTCATCACCCGCGCGCTGCTCCGGGCCTTCCCGGAGATCCCGGTCCTCGGCGAGGAAGGCCAGGACGCCGCGGTCGCCGAAGCGCCGGCCCGTTGGGTCGTGGACCCGATTGATGGCACCGTGAACTTCGCCTACGGCATTCCGCATGCCGCCGTGAGCATCGCGCTGCAGGTGCGCGCCGCGAGCGCCCGGGCGGCGGATTATCCCGACGGCTACCAGACGGTCGTCGGGGTGATTCTGGACCCGTTTGTCGGCGAACTTTTTACGGCGATCCGCGGCCAGTCTGCCCGGCTGAACGGCAAGGCGATTCACGTCAGCGCGCGGCGGCGGCTCGACGAGGCCATGGTCTGCGTCGGGTTCGCCAAGAGCCTGGAAAGCCTGGAGATGTTCCAGCGCCATGCCGAGCAACTGACCCATCGCGTGCGCAAACTGCGGATCATGGGCTCCGCCGCGCTCGCGCTGGCCTACGTCGCCGACGGCCGGTTCGATGCCTACGTCGAACGCGGCATCCGCCTGTGGGACATCGCGGCGGGCGCGCTCCTGATCGAATGCGCGGGCGGCGAATTCTGGAAACGGCAGCTGCCGGGCGACCATGTCTTCGAGCTCTGCGCGACGAACGGCAGGCTGCGACGTCAGCTTGAGTCGGCGGCCTGATGCGTGTCTCTTTCCGGCGCAATGAAACGACTGCTTGGCCTGCTCGGGCTGTTCCTTGTCTGCGGCACCCGGCTGGCCGCCCAGACCGAAGGCATCTTCGCCGACTTCAAGACCAGCATGGGCAGCTTCACCTGCCGGCTGGACTACGCCATCGCGCCCAAGGCGGTGGCGAACTTCATCGGTCTCGCGACCGGGCAGCGGGGCTGGATTGACCAGAAGACCGGCTTGGTCCGGACGAATCCGTTTTACGACGGGCTCACGTTTCACCGGGTGATCAAGAACTTCATGAACCAGGGCGGCTCGCCGAACGGGCAGGGGACCGACGGCCCCGGTTACGCGTTCACCGACGAGTTCAGCCCGAGCGCCAGACATGATGGTCCCGGAGTGCTGTCCATGGCGAACTCCGGGACCGACTCCAACGGCGGGCAGTTTTTCATCACGGCAGTGGCCACACCTCATCTGAACGATGTGCATACGGTCTTTGGCCGCGTGGTGGGCGGCCTCGACGTGGTGCTGGCGATCAACGGTGTCGCGACGCTCAATGACAAGCCCAAGACCAACGTTGTCACCGAAACCGTCACGATCCGGCGGGTGGGGGCGGCGGCCCAAGGGTTCGACATCAATGCCCAGGGTTTGCCGACGGTCAGCAATCCCGCGTTCAGCGCGACGGTGCAGGGGACCAACGCCAACCTGCTGATCGGCCGCGGCCCGCGCGTGGACACGAAGCTGTTCACCTCGACCAACCTGACGACCTGGACCGTGCAAAACCTCGGTCTCACGTTGGAGGAACCCATGGTCGGCGGCATCACGGTCGCCGCCACGAACTCGTCCGCGTTCTTCCGCATCGCCCAGGCACAATACGCCGAGCCAACGCTCGCTCCGCCGTCAATCATCGGCCGGACGGTGACGCTCAATCTCCGCCGTTCCTTGGACAACGCGGACCTCGGCACGATCACCGCGGTGTTCAGCGGGGCGAAGACCGGCACCTACAATTACAACAAGGGCAACCCCGCCAACGGCACCATCGTGAACTACGAGTGGACACAGGAACCCTACGTCGGCCGCATCTGGCCCATCGAATACTCGAACCTCGTCGCGATGACCCTGCGGTTGAACTTCGAAAGCACCAACGGCGGGACGGTCTCTGGCACCGCCTACTCGGCTTCGCCCTTCGCCATCACCGGCACGTTCATCATGACCGCGCAGTGAGCGCCGTCGCGTCGGGCCGGCCGGCCTGCAGGCGCATGTAGTGGAAGAGGTATTGCTGGGCGTAGCCGGCGTTCGGACCAAAGCGCGTTTCCGTGAACCGCAGCAGCCGCTTCGTCGAGGGGCGCCGCCGCGGAAAATACAGCTGCTGCAGCGCCCGCAGCACCCATACGTCCACGGGAAACGCGTCCTGCCGCCCGTAGGCGAACAGCAGCACACAGTCCGCGATCTTTCGGCCGACTCCGAAGCACTCCATCAGGCGTTCGCGGGCAACTACCGTCGGCAAGGCGGACATCGCCGCCAAATCCAGGCGGCCGTCCGCCAGGCGCCCGGCCGCGTCGCGCAGATACTTCGCCCGGAAGCCCAGCTTGCAGGCCCGCAGCTCGGCCTCCGTCAGCGCGGCCAGTTGGACCGCGGACGGAAATGAAAACTGCGGTTCCGCCGCATCCGGAGCCGCCACCCGGTCGCCGTGGCGCTCGCACAGCAGTTGCACGCATTGCCGGATCTGCACGATCTGTTTGGTGGAGCTGAGAATGAAGCTCGCGAGGCATTCCCACGGTTCCTGCCGCAACAGCCGCAGGCCCCGGCAGGTCGCGACCGCCGCCTGCATCGGCGGATCATCGGGAAACGTCGCCAAAATGGCTGCCAGGTCCTCGTCGAGCCGGAGATGCGCCGTGAGCCAGTCCCAGGCCGGAGGCGGTTCGGCGACGATGGCGTGGAGCGCGTGGTCGCGTTCGCACAGGCGCACCCAGCGCCCGGCAATCACGCCTTCCCAGCCGCCGTCACGGGGCCACCAGCGGAACGCCTGCCCGCAGCCCAGCGTGGCCGCGAGGTCGTAATCCCGCAGCGGAAACACGGCGGAGCAGGGGCCCCTGCCCGGCAACGGCTCAGCGTTTGTCACGGCAGACGAAGAGCTGATAGCGGTGGGCGACGCGGCCGCGGTATTCGGCCTCGAAGATTCCCAGATCCGTCACCGAGGCGAATTCCTGGCGCAGCCGTTCAGGCACGGGATACGGACGCTTGGCATTCTGCACGTAGATCGCGGTCTGGCCCTTGCGGTTCTCGTAGCGGAAGTGCGGCCAGAACCAGATCTGGTTCTGCGGCCGGTCCGCGCTCAGCACCGTCACCAGCGGATCCGTGGTCACGCGCGCCTTCGCGTCGGGCCAGTAGAAGTTCAGGTGCCCGCACAGGCCATAGTGATCGGTGATCACAAACACCGGACGCCCCTCGGCGGCGAGCTGATCACGCTGCGCCGCGACGATCTTCACGAGGGCATCGTAGCCCCGCACCCGCATCAGCGGATCCATCTTCGCCGGCAGCAGGCGTTGGGTCAGCTTGCCGATCAGGTTGGTGTCATGGATCAGCACGATCAGCGGCAGGCCCAGTGAAATCCCGCTGATCAGCATCCGGCGCGGCCACGCGGCGCCCGCCCGCCAGCGGTCATGGGCGACGAAGAACGTGAACAGCAGCAGCGGCACGATGCTGGTCGCGATCCAATTGGGATGCACCCGGGTCTTGAACGTGTAGAGCAGGTAAAACCCGAGGACGATGCCGCCGTGGCAGAACAGATACAGCCGCAGCGCCGCCGAGGCGGATTCGGTAGCCCGGCGTTTCCAGTCGTGCCGCCAGAACCGCACCAACGCCACGATCAGCGCGATGAAGAACAGCGGGTTCAGCAGGCCGAATTCCGCCCCCAGGAATTCGCCGAAGAACTTCAGCGTCGGGCGCCAGACCTGATCGAGCCCGCCGCGCTCCTTGAGGTGCGTCGCCGTGATCCAGCCATGCTGTGCGTTCCAGACCAGCACCGGGATTGTCGCCAGCAGGTTTACGCCCACCGCCAGCCACGGCCCCGTGGTGCGCAGACACGCCCGGGCCGGTGGCCACAGCGCGAAAAACAGCGCGAACGACAGCCATTGGAGCGGCGAGATGTATTTGCTGAGAAAACCGCCCGCGAAGCACAGGCCGACGACCAGCCAGTCGCGCGTCCGGCCGCTGCCGATGGCGTTCCAGCCGGCCAGCATCGCGCCGGTCCAGAACAGCACCGTCAGCGGATCGATCGTCATGATGATGCTGCCGACCGACAGGAGCGGCACCGCCGCGACGGTCACCAGGAACAGGCAGCCCAAGCGCGGTCCGAGCTGGGCGGACACGAACCGGAACAACATCACGCCCAGCAGCGCGGCGATGACCGGGGCAAAAAAGCGGACGCCAAGCTGCGTGTCGCCGAACAGCGCCGTGCCGAGCCACTGCGCATACGCGATGAACGGCGGCTTGCTGTAGTAGGACAGCGCCGGGTGCTTCGCCCACAGCCATTGATACGCCTCATCCTCGCTCAGTTGGATGGTGCTGGATGCCACGTAAGCCAGCCGGGCGCAGAGCAGGGTGCCGATCAGCGCATAGCCCAGCCGCGTCCACATCCGGTCTTCGGCAGCGGGCTCGGCGGAGGGCGCGGGATGGACCACCACCTTTCCGGCGCCATCCGGCAACAGGCTGGGCAGCATCGTATGCCAGCGCGGGAACCATCGTCGGCCGGCCACCTGCCACATCCCGTTGAAAAGCCGGGGCCAGGCCCAGCCTCCGGCCAGTCCCAACAACCAGCCCACGAGCACGTCTGAAGGATAGTGAACCCCGACGGCGACGCGGGAGATGCCGACGGCGGCGGCAACCGGGAACAGGAACTTCCGGGTCCGCCGGTAATAAAGGCCGGCGACCATCGCCGCCGCGGCGGTCGTTGCCGCGTGGGAACTGGGCATGGACTTCGCCAGCCCTTTGCCGGCCAGCAGATGAACCTCCGGCAAGGCGTCAAAGGGCCGGTCCCGGCCGATGAACTTCTTGAGGCGGTTGACCACCAGGCCGTCGTTGGCGCCCACGGCGAGCGCCAGCATCAGGACCAGGCAACGGCCTTGGGCTCCGCCGCGGACCAGCAGCCAGGCCACAACGGCCAGCAGCGCGGGACCGACCAGCAGATTGCCGCTCAGGAAGGGCATGACCTTATCGGAAACAGGATTGGCGAGCGTCCCGTTCACGAACCGGAAGACGGCTACATCCAGATTCTGAAGCCAAAGCACGGCGCTTGGTAGCAGGGCGGAGCGTCGGGCTCAAAGCGCGGACCGCACCTTGTTCAGCCCAGCAAAATTAATGAATATAACAAACATTGTGATACGATTGGCAAGACTGCTCCCGGTGGAGCGCATAGGTTCACAGGACCACAAAAGCCGTCCGGCGGACCGATTTCCTAAATCGGAAACCCGCACCGCCTCGGTGGTTCGGATCCACCCTGGATCTCGCACCACTCCGGCACCATCGCCCGGTGAGCCGGCGGGCGCTCCGACCACGGCCATTTTGACAGTCCTCCCCATATCAGCCCGCAACCACGGGTTTGATGGCCCGGTTGAACTCCGAATCCGGGTTGCCGCTCTGGACCAGCTCGACCTTCGCCACCTAGCTGGCCTCGTGAACTACCGTTGCCTTGAGCCCGGGTTCCAGTTCCACCCGCAAAACCGCTGCCCCCCCTCTGCCCCGGTCGTCCGCGGCCGCAGATATCGACCTCCTGCTGTAGCGGCGGTCTATGACCGCCGAGGAATGGCTTTAGGCCCAATCCGCACAAAGCAGCTCCGCCTGCTGGAGCACCGTCTTCACCGCTTCCTCCTGGAGGTCCGGCGGGTAGCCGTATTTGTTCAGGATGCGCTTCACCATCACGCGGATCTTCGCTCGGGCACCTTCGCGCAGGGTCCAGTCAATCGTCACGCTCTTGCGGACTTGGGTGATGAGTTCGGCGGCAATGACCTTGAGCTTGTCGTCGCCCATGGCCCGCACGGCGGACTCGTTGGCGGCGAGGGCGTCGTAGAAAGCGATCTCGTCGTCGGTCAGGCCGAGGTCTTCGCCGCGCTTGGTAGCGGCGTCGAGTTCCTTGGCGAGGCGGATGAGTTCCTCGATCACCTCCATCGTGCTGATGGCGCGGTTGTGGTAGGCGTTGAGGGTCTTCTTGAGCTTCTCGCTGAAGACTCGGCTCTGCACGAGGTTCCGCTTCGAGCGCACCTTGAGTTCGTCCTTCAGCAGCTTCTCCAGCAGCTCGGCGGCAACGTTCTTATGCTTGAGGCCCCGGACTTCGGCGAGGAACTGGTCCGAAAGGATGGAAATGTCCGGTTTCTTGATGC
>CAIWAH010000410.1 GCA_903910585.1 uncultured Verrucomicrobiota bacterium | reverse complement strand
GGCAGGCTGCCGGTGTCGTGGAGGCCGCCGAAGCCCCCATTCTGATCGAGAGGGCCGCCCATCACGACGTGCTCGGATTGGTCGCGACCAACCGCTTGGAAAATGGCGAAGTGACGGTGACCACCAACCGCTTGGTCCGCGTGGCCACCGGTCTCAACTATCCGGCGGAGGGCGGCGGCTTCTCTCCGGCCGTGGCCGAGTTCGAGCTGATTGAAGGGGCGGCGGTGGCCTGGCGGGGGCAGCACAAGGTGACCCTGGCTTGGAACGCCAATTCGGCCGAGACGGTGCAGCTTCGGGTGCCCGATGGACGACTGCTGACGAGCCAGGTGCATGGTCTGGCCTACTACGACACGGCGACCGGTGAGGCGGTGCTGATCGCCGCCGTGCAGGACAGCCAGGGACTGCTCATCGCCCCCAACCAGGTGCTCTATCCCGCAGCTTTCAGCGGCGGCGGCGTAAGCGCGGACATCCGCTACACCTACACCCTGGATGCGTTCGAGCAGGACATCATCCTCCGGGAGGCACCGGCAGGACCGGAAGCGTTCGGGCTGAATCCGGCCACCACGCGGCTGGAGGTGTGGACCGAATTCCCCGAGGCCCCGACCCCGACGGTGACGGCGGAGAAAGGAATCGCGGTAGACCAGGCTGGGGACACTTCGGAAAAACCCGGACAAGGGGCTGAACCGCCGGACCAAATCGTGGACTTCGGCTCCCTGCGGCTTGGCACCGGACGGGCATTCCGGGCGGACGATCACGCCGACACCCTGGCCATCGTCGCAAAACAGTGGGTTCGGACTGAGGACAGCCGCAACTTCCTGGTGGAGACCGTGGCGGTGGAGCAATTGGCCGAAGCCCTGGACAAACTGCCTCCCGGGGCCGGAGGGGCGGCGTTGAACCGGCAGCAGAACCGGCTCCAGGCGTTGCGCATGCTGCCCCGGAGAGAACGGGAGACGGCCGCCCGGGGCCGCATTCAGCGGCCCGACTCCGGCCGGCTGCTGGCCCTGATCGACCGGCCGGGGGTGGTGTTGGACTGGGTTGGGCTCAACACCAGCCAGACCAACTATGTTTTCCGGGGGGACGAAACTTACTGGATCACCGGAGCGGTCCAAACCTACGGGACCAACACCACCTTCGAGGGGGGCACGGTGATCAAGTTCACCAACAACGTCGCGAACCTGGCCCTCACCGTGAACACGCCGTTGACCTGGGAAGGCAGCCTCTATCGTCCGGTGGTGCTGACCGCCCAGGACGATCACAGCGTCGGCCAGAAGATCGGCAACGCCGCCCAGGCGGCGGCCAATACCTACTACGCCACTACGGCCTTGGTGCTGGATGCCGCCACCAATGCGGTCTCCACCTTCGCCCTCAGTCATGCCCGTATCGCGCATGCACAGACTGCGATTGTGCTGCGACAAAAGTCGGGGCATGTGCTCAGCCATCTCCAGATTGCCCATTCACGGACCGGGGTGGCTCCGGTCACCACGGACTTTTCCCTGCGAAACGCCTTGTTTCTGAATGTCCTGACCAATTTCAACGGGAGTTCTTCGACCGGCCGCGTGGAGCACCTGACCGTAAACGGGGCGAACTGGTTCAGCCACGGCAGCACCTTCAGCCAACTGCACGTCACGAATTCGATTCTGGCCGCGGTGACCAATCTGGGAACGGTGAGCAGCACGAACCAAGTGGCGCGGGATGATTCGGGGACGGTCTTTGCCGTCGTGAAGGGAGGCCTGCATTACCTGACCACCAACAGCCCCTATCGGAATGCCGGCACGGCTGCCATCAATCCCATCCTC
>CAIWAH010000409.1 GCA_903910585.1 uncultured Verrucomicrobiota bacterium | reverse complement strand
TTGAGCTTGTCCACCTGGATCTCGTTGTCGAAGTGGCCAATGTTACAGACGATCGCCTGGTCCTTCATCTTGAGGATGTGGTCCACGGTGATGATGTCGCAGTTGCCGGTGGTGGTGACGTAGATGTCGCCGGTGCCGAGCGTGCTCTCGATGGTGTTGACCTGGAAACCTTCCATCGCGGCCTGCAGGGCGTTGATCGGGTCGATCTCGGTGACGATGACGCGGGCACCGTAGGCGCGGAGCGAATGGGCCGAGCCCTTGCCGACGTCGCCGTAGCCGCAGACGACAGCAACCTTGCCGGCGAGCATGACGTCGGTGGCGCGCTTGATGCCGTCGGCCAGCGACTCGCGGCAGCCGTAGAGGTTGTCGAACTTCGACTTGGTGACGGAGTCGTTCACGTTGATCGCGGGAACGAGCAGCTTTCCCTGTTCGGCGAACTTGTAGAGGCGGTGGACGCCGGTGGTGGTTTCTTCGGAGACGCCCTTCCAGGACTTCACGATCTTCGTCCAGATGCCGGGCTTTTCCTTCGCGACGCGCTTGAGGAGGTTCTTGATGACCTGCTCCTCGTGCGAACCGCTCTTGGAATCGACCCACTTGTCACCCTTCTCAAGTTCATAGCCCTTGTGGATGAGCAGGGTCACGTCGCCGCCGTCATCGACGACGAGCTCAGGACCGAGGTCGCCGGGAAAGAGGACGGCCTTGAGGGTCAGTTCCCAATACTCTTCGAGGGTCTCACCTTTCCACGCAAACACCGGGGTGCCGGTGGCGGCGATGGCGGACGCGGCGTGGTCCTGGGTGGAGAAGATGTTGCAGGAAGCCCAGCGGACGTTGGCTCCGAGCGCGACGAGCGTCTCAATGAGCACAGCGGTCTGGATGGTCATGTGCAACGAACCGGTGATGCGGACGCCCTTCAGGGGCTTGGTCTTCGCATACTTCTTCCGGACGGACATCAGGCCGGGCATCTCGTGCTCGGCGACGGCGATCTCCTTGCGGCCCCATTCGGCGAGCGCGATGTCACGGACGATGTAGTCCTTGCCGGACGGCGTGTTGGCCGCGAAGGCGGCGAGGTTGGGGAGCGCGGCGGCGACGTCGGCGAGGGCGGCGGTGGCGAAGGATTTTTTGGCTTTGGCCATAAGTGTTCTATGAAAGGTAAACGGTTGAAATGTTGAAGGGCCGAAAAGGATTGCCCTTCGGCCCTTCGCTGAGTGGGGTTACTTAATCGCCTTCTTCAGGGCGGCGACCTTGTCGGTCTTCTCCCAGGTCAGGTCGGCGTCGTCCTTGCCGAAGTGGCCGTAGTTGGTGGTCTTGCTGTAGATGGGGCGGAGCAGGTTGAGCTGCTTGACGATGTCCGCCGGCTTGAAGCTGAACACCTCCTCGACGGCCTGCGTGATGGCCTCGTCGCTGACGCCCTGGGCGGTGCCGAAGGTGTTCACATAGACGCTGACCGGGTTCGGGTGGCCGATGGCATAGGCGAACTGCACTTCGCAGTGCGTGGCCAGGCCGGCGGCGACGACGTTCTTCGCGACGTAGCGGCCCATGTAGGCGGCGCTGCGATCCACCTTGGACGGGTCCTTGCCGGAGAAGGCGCCACCACCGTGACGGCCCCAGCCGCCGTAGGTATCCACGATGATCTTGCGGCCCGTGAGACCGCTGTCGCCCTGAGGCCCGCCGACGACGAAACGGCCGGTCGGATTGATCAGGAACTCGGTCTTGGGCGTGAGCAGGGCCTTGGGCAGGACCTTCTTGATCACTTCCTCGATGCAGAACTCCTCGATCTCCTTGTGCTCGACGCTCGCGGCGTGCTGCGTGGAGATGACGACGTTGGAGATGGCGACGGGCTTGCCGTCCTCATACACCACGGAAACCTGCGACTTCGCGTCGGGACGGAGCCAGGGAGCCTTCTTGCCGGCCTTGCGGATCTTGGTCAGCTCGCGGCCGAGACGATGCGCGAACATGATCGGCGTGGGCATGAGTTCGGGGGTCTCATTGCACGCGTAGCCGAACATCAGGCCCTGGTCGCCGGCGCCCTGCTCGGCGGTCTTCTTGCCCTTGGCCTTCTTGGCGTCCACGCCCTGTGAGATGTCGGGGCTCTGGGCGGTGAGGTAATTGTTGATGAACACCTGGTCGGCGTGGAACACGTCGTCGTTGTTCACGTAGCCGATGCCGCGGATGGCCTCGCGGATGATCTCGTTGTAATTGAACTTCGCCTTGGTGGTGATCTCGCCGCCGACCACGACGATGTTGCTCTTCACGAAGGTCTCGCAGGCGACGCGGCTGGTTTTGTCCTGTGCGAGGCAGGCGTCGAGGATGGCGTCGGAGATCGTGTCCGCGACCTTGTCGGGATGACCCTCGCCGACGGATTCGGACGAGAAGATAAAACGTTTGCTCATGAACTTCGTGATTTGGTGATGACTGTCACGCCAACGTATTGACGTATCAGGATTTGAAGATAGGTAGGTTGCTGTCGCGGTCAACGGGCTTTTTGCTCATCGTTCCATTGGAAATGAAGCGCGCTGGCTTAACTCTCTCCTTGCTGCTCGTGGTCCTCGGCCAGTCGCTGGCCACCACGCCCCGCGCGCCCCGGCCCGGCGGCGAGTCGGCGGCGAATGGAATGGTGGCCACCGTCAATCCCATCGCCACCCGGGCCGGCGTTGAGGCGCTCAAGGCCGGCGGCAACGCCGTGGATGCCGCCATCGCCTGCGCGCTGACGTTGGGCGTCGTGGATGGCCACAACTCCGGCATCGGCGGCGGGTGCTTCCTGACGATCCGCCTCGCAGACGGCCGAATCGTCACTCTGGACGGACGGGAGACGGCTCCAGCGGCCGCCGCCCGCGACATGTTCCTTCGCAACGGGAAGGCCGACTCGAAGCTCAGCCAAGACGGAGCGCTCGCCGTGGGCATCCCCGGCGAACTGGCCACGCTCGCCTATGCCAGCACCAACTTCGGCCGGTTGCCGTTGCGCCAGTTGCTCGAAGCCGCGGCGCGGGTTGCGGAAAACGGATTCGCCATTGATAGCCACTACGCCAGCCGGGTCCGGGCCACCCGGACTGAACTGGCGGCATTCCCGGACGCACGGGCGGTTTTCCTGCGCGGACTGCCTGCCGTTCCCGCCAAGGGCGACATCCTCCGCCAGCCCGATCTGGCCGATTCCTACCGCGCCATAGCCGCGCAGGGGACGGACTGGTTTTACCGGGGCCGATTCGCCACGAAGACTGCGACGTGGATACGGACCCACGGCGGCGTGGTGACGGCGGCAGACTTCGCCCGTTACGCGGTGGTGCCGCGGGAACCGGTGCACGGGACCTATCGCGGCTTCGAGATTGTCAGCTTTCCGCCGCCCAGCTCCGGCGGTGTTCATGTCATCCAGATCCTCAATCTGCTGGAGCGGTTCGATCTGAAGGCCATGGGCGATTCCTCCGCTGACTTTGTCCACACCGTGGCCGAGGCCATGAAGCTGGCTTTCGCCGACCGGTCGAAATGGCTGGGCGATCCCGACTTCACCAAGGTGCCTCGCGGACTGTTGTCCAAAGACTACGCAGCTGAACTCGCGAAGAACATCCGGCCGGACCGTGCCTCGGCGGTGACAGGCGCGGGCACGCCGCCGTTTGCCGACGCGGACTTCTTCCGGCGCGAGCAGAGCCGCCACACCACGCACTTCTCGACTTCCGACGCCGAGGGCAACTGGGTCGCCTGCACGGCGTCGTTGAACACCAGCTTCGGCAGCAAGGTCGTCGTGCCCGGCACCGGCATCCTGCTCAACAACCACATGGACGACTTCTCCGCGCAGCCCGGCGTGCCGAACTACTTCGGCCTCGTCGGCGCCGAGGCCAACGCGATCGCCGCCGGCAAGCGCCCGCTCTCGAGCATGAGCCCGACGATCGTGCTCAAGGACGGCAAACCGATCCTCAGCGTCGGTGCCGCCGGCGGGCCCACGATCATTTCCCAGACTCTGCTGGCGATCCTGCGCACACTGGACTTCGGCAAATCACCCCGCGAAGCCTTGGCCGGCGCCCGCCTGCATCACCAGTGGAAGCCCGATGAGTTGCACGTCGAAGCGGCCTTCGGCGACGCGGTGATCGCCGAACTCCGGAAGCGCGGCCACACGGTCGTGGTCGAGAAATCCCTCGGCGCCGCCCAGGCGGTCGGCCTCGCGCCGGACGGTGGCTTCCTCGGCTCGGCCGATCCCCGAGGCGAAGGCTTGGCAGACGGACTTTAAGGGAATTGAGGCAAGCGGGCCGACCGGGTTGTTCGTTTCTCACCACCCAATCGAGCCCGTCCGGTCATTCCCGCAGGACCGTCTGGTAGAATCCTGGCATGGCTTCCGTGCTGACCGGGACCTCCACCTTGGCCAGCGCGGCATTGGGGGCCAGCGAGACCCAGCTATCGAGGCTACGGCCGACTGGTCGATCTTCGTGGCTCACCGAGGGAATATGCGGCGTTGCTCCCCTAGTCGGCCACTCAGGCAAGGGTTCTTGGGAGCGTTGATCACCGTCCCATCCGCGATGAACGACGGCCCGCCGGACAAAACCCAGTCACCGGGGCGGGGCTCGCCTCACCAAGGGAAGGTCAGGTCGAGGGGCTCGGGCGGAAGGATCCGATACATCCGCATCACGGAGGAGTCGAAGGAGTCGAAGGCGTAGCGCTCGGTATCGGCACCCTCGAAGATCCAGTAGGGCCGCCAGGGACCCGCCGCTCCCGTGTCGGAAGACTCCAGCCGGACTTGATAGCCGCGGGCCACCCGGGTCGACATCATCACGCCGCGCTGGCCGCCCCCGTTGTCATACTCAGAGATCGTCAGCGGTTCGGCCGGACTGGGCGTCTCGTCATCGGCCAGGGTCAGAACCGAACTCTCGTAGCCCTTCATGAGCTTCATCCCCCCTTCGGCCGGTTCGAGCGTCAGCGTGACGTCCTGCGTCCCCTGGGCGGTGGTGTCGTTGACCAGCGGGATCTGGACGAAGATCTGGGAATCCCCGGGCTGGAAGGACGCGGTGCGGCGGGTCTGGCCGCCGAGCACGGCCAACGCCGCGGCCGGGCCCTCGAGCCGGTAGGCGACCGTGGCCGCCTGCCGGGTGTTGAGGGTGCGCCAGAGGCGGATCTGGGCATAGCCGTTGGTGGAGCCCTCGTTGATCTGGAAGCGGGACGAGACGAAACCCACCTCGCCTGGGTTCGAGTCCTCGATGAGCGTCACCTCTATGCGGACCGGGGCGTTGGTGCTGCCGACGATGGACAGTTCGAAGAGGGCCGTCTCATCGCCCTCGTTCACCTCGTCGAGCAGCGTGGGCACCGGAATCCAGGTCATCGTTGTCAGACCGCCCTGGGCCGGCAGGGACCGCTCCGGTTCCCCGAGTTCGAAGTCCGCTCCCGGGGTGGCGGTGCCGCTAATGAACCGGGCCTGCACCACGACATCATTGGTGCCGGTGTAGGTGCCGAGGACCGTGAAGAACAGGGGGATGTAGGCCCGGTTCTCGGCGATCTCGAGTTTGGGATAGTCAGCCTGGAGCGTGAGCCCCTGCAGGCCGCCGTCACCACCGGGGACAAGGCCGGGTGCCTCGGGGGCGGGTTCGACCCGCTCGGGTGGGTTTCCCGGGGCGGATTCCCGCCCGGGGATGACCTGCGCCGGGAGCGGTGCCAGCGCCAGGATCGCGGAGGCGGTGAGCACGGCCCAAAATGGTCGGCACGCACGGCCACGTTCGCGGCCCTTGAAGGGAGAGGTCGGTTGCTGAGTTTTCATCGTGGCCTGGTCTTCGGTTTAACAGTTTTGCCAAAAATTGATGCGTATCGCTAACCGCCAATAACGTCTCTCCGCGGCGTGATGTTCCAAGGTCACTTCGGTTTCGGCGGCCTAGGCGGTGCGGCGCGGTGCGGCGGTGAAGGAGCCCAAGGAAAGTGCCCCGAAGAGCGCCAGATACCCGAGGGCCGCCGGGGTCAGGGCCAAGCGGTCATGAATCCACGGATGCCACGTGACCTGCAGCCAGGGCATCACGGCCGCCAGGGTCAATCCCAGCGAGAGGGCGACGGTGACCCGGAGGGACAGCCAACCCCGTCGAAGCAAGAGGGCCATGGCCAGCGATCCGACCGAGAGGCTCACGCAGGCGGCGATGGAGCCATGGCTCGGGTCGGGGGCCGCGCAAACCCGGGAGGCGAAGGCGATGCCCAGAAGGAGCCACCCCACGATGGCCACGCGCTGCAGCGGAGTGTTCGGGATGCGGTGGGGCTCCCGAGGATCAGCCCCACGGAGGCAGCGCCGGGTGATTTCCTTGGGCTCGCCCAGCGACCGTAAGGCCGACTTGCGGGCTTCGTCGGCGGACATGCCCGACCGCAGGCCCGCCTCGAAGCTTTCCATCAAGTGATCTTCAAGTTCTTCGGCGATGGGGGCGGGCAAATCAGCCAACTCGGAGGAGAAGAGGGAGGGGCACATGGGAAGTTTGCTTGGCGGGGCAAAATCAGGGCGAGGAGTTCAAGCCAAGGGCGCTTGGGCGGGTGGGCTTGAGGTGGAACAGGTCGCCCACAGGCGATTGAAAATCGCGTCAACGGTCTGCCACTGCCGGCGGTCATCTTCCATTACGGGAAGGGCCTGCGGGGAGAGCCGGTAATACTTCCGCTTGCGCCCAGTTTCCGACTCGCCCCAGCGGGCGGTGATGAGTCCGTCCGCCTCCAATCGGTGAAGAATCGGATACAACATGCCATCGGTCCACTCGACCTGCCCGGCGGAGAGTTCGCGGACCTTCTGGACGATGGCGTAACCGTAACTCTCGCCGGTCTGAAGAATGCCTAGGACAATAGTGCTCGCGGAGGCCGCGTTGAGGTCTTTGCTGATCTTCATGTGGCAACAATACATTGATGTTCAATGCATGCAAGTTTTTGGTATGATTGGGAACCTTAGCCCTTGGGAGGCAAAGGCTCCAAAAGATGGCCGCAGTGGCAACAGACTCTCCGGGCGGCCGCGGCCCCTTCAGCTCCGTCGCCCGAACCGTGGTCGCCGACTCCTTCGGCTCATCCCTTGGGCTGAACTTGGACGCACACAACCTGACTACTGCCGGTTCCCCGCTCGCCAAGTTCAACCCCGTCGGCTTCAATGCCGGGGAAACGGGCATGTCCTCCACCCTGAAATCCCTTCGCGCGCTCGCCGACCCGACCCGGCTGCGCATCGTCGCGTTGCTTGAGAAGGAGGAGCTGTCGGTCAATGAACTCCAGGAGATCACCCGGCTCGGCCAGTCGCGCATCTCCACCCATCTTGGCCTGCTCGCCGAGACGGGACTCGTCAGCGCGCGACGCGACGGCAAACGCACCTTCTACCGCCTCAGCCCGCACGCCGACGCGCATGTCCGTGAGTTCACCCAGCTCGCCATCCGCGGCGCCAAGGAACTGCCCGAACACGACAGCGACCTCGTCAACTTGCGCCGCGTCCACGCGCGCCGGAAGGAGCAGGCCCAGGTTTACTTCAACCAAGTCGCCGGCCGATTCGACCGCAGCTACGGCCCGGGGCGTTCCTGGCAGGCGTTCGGGCACCTTCTCCTTCGCATATTGCCGCCCATCGAGGTGGCTGACCTCGGCTCCGGCGAAGGACTGCTGAGCGAACTGCTGGCCCGCCGCTGCAAGCGCGTGATCGCGGTGGACAACTCGGAGAAGATGGTCGAGTTCGGCGCCCGCAAGGCGAAGAAGAACGGCCTCAAGAACCTCGAGTTCCGGCAGGGCGATTTGGAGAGTCCGCCGATTGACGATGCCAGCGTGGACCTCGTGATCCTGAGCCAGGCGCTGCATCATGCGGAAGACCCGGCGAAGGCCATCGCCAGCGCACACCGCATCCTCCGGCCCGGGGGACAGGTGTTGGTGCTGGACCTCGTGAAGCACCGCTTCGAGAAGGCCCAGGAACTTTACGGCGACCGGTGGCTGGGCTTTACGGAAAGCGACCTGCAGCGCTGGCTGGAGCTGGCCGGCTTCAAAAAGATTGAGCTCAGCGTCGTCGCCCGCGAGGAGCAGGAACCCAATTTTGAGACCCTGCTGGCCGCGGCGGAGAAGTGAAGGGGATGGGGTGACCGCGCACGCCAAGTTTTTGGCAATCTGTGTGGGGCGGCTTCCCGGAGCAGGAGGAGGATGCGGTCGAACACGAAACCGTTTCACCCCATGGACCTGCACCATCCACTCACGCGCGAGTTTCCCGAACACCTCGACACCATGCGCCGGCTGAAACTCTCCAACCCGGAATTTCAGCAGATGTTCGCCGAGTATCACCAGCTCGACGACGCCATCTGCCGGGTCGAGGAAGAGATTGAGACGGCGACGGACCAGCAGATGGACGAGATGAAAATGCGCCGGGCGCAACTCAAGGACCGCCTCTACGGCGCGATTCGGGCGGTGCTGGCCTGAGACGTCAGCCCGCGAGCCGACGGTAAAGCCGAAGATACTCTTGGCCGACGGCGGCCGCGGAACGATGCGCCACGCTGGCCCGGATGTCCCCGGGCGAAGCCGGCCTGAATTCGCCCCGCAGCCTTCGTTCCAGTTGCCGGCCCAAATCAGCCGAGCCGTCGGGCTGGAACAGCAGTCCGGTCCGTTCCGGTTGCACGATGTCCACATTGCCGCCGCTGGCCGAAACCAGGGCAGGAATCCCGCTGGCCAGGGCTTCAATCAGCGCGACCGAGCACGGTTCATTGGTGGAGGGCAGGACAAACCAATCGGCCGCCCGTAAAACACCCGCGACGTCATTGGTGGGGCCGCGGAGGCGAACCCTGCCTGCCACGGCCGGCTGCGCTGCCATGTTGGCAAGTTCCTTCGCGTAGGCCTGCGCTGCGGCGTCGGCGGGTGTGGGACCCCAAAGGTCGAATTCCACTTGGGACCGGAGTTCCGCGGGCAGTCCGGCCATCGCCTCAATCAGCAGGTGCCACTTCTTCCATCGGACCAGGTTTCCCACTCCGACAAGCCGAAGTGGCGGCGTGGCTCGAGCCAAGGGTAACGGGTTTTGCCAGAATTCGTCTGCGCCGCATTCGGAGACGACGAAGACATTGCGATCATCCGGTTGCACGGCGTAGTGCCGGGCCATGTTGGGTGTCAGCACCGCAGTTACGAAACCGGGCCAGCCGGCGGCGCGCCGGTAGAGGCCCGTTCGGTTGGCGTAGGTGTGGTTGGTGAACAGCAGGCGGCGGCCGAAGAGGCGGTTCAGCAGCATCGCGACCGCAAATCCGCCCCGGGTGTGGGCATGCAGGACATCGAAGGGTTCCGCTTGCAGTTGGCGAAGGAGCCCCGGCAGCGCGGCGGTGGCGCGGCCGAGCAGCCGCAGGTGACTGTCGGATTCGTCCAAGGCAAACCGGCTGAACCGCAGGTCGAGCGCCGGAGTGCGCCGGAGCTGGAAGCATTTGTTGACCCAGACCGCGTGGCAGACGCCTTCCGCGGCGGTCGCCGACTGGATTCCCCGCACCACCGACACGATGCCCCCATGGTCTTCGGTGGCGCCGAGGAGGTGGAGGACGTTCATGCGTGGCGGGCACAACCGGCGGATAGGCCGGTGCGCGGCGGAGAAGAAACCAGAAGCGAAACGCCGGCGGAACGACAAACCGGCTTGTTGTCATCGCGGAGGAGCCGTTACCTACGCGGCGCGTCCGCATGCTGTTCAACAGTTGGAGCTTTGCCATGTTTCTGCCGGTGGTGTTCGCGTTGCATTACGCGGGCCGCCGCGCGGGTTGGCAGGTCGGCGTGCTGACCCTGGCCAGCTTTGTGTTTTACGGCTGGGAGAATCCCCGCCTCCTTCCGCTGCTGTTTGTCTCGACGCTGGTCAATGGGTTGGCTGCCCAAGACCTGCTTTCCGGTGGCCGTTCGCCGACGCGGCGCAAACTGGTGCTCGCCCTGGCCCTGTCTTTCAATCTCGGTGCGCTGGCCTTCTTCAAATACGCCGCGCTCGTCGGTCACCTGATTCTGCCCGCCTCGGTGTGGGGGCAGGTGGGGCCGTGGTTAAGGGACATTCCGCTGCCCATCGGCATCTCGTTCTACACGTTTCAAGGCATCAGCCTGGTGATGGAATCGTGGTGGGACGGCCCGAAGTCTGGCATTCGTGGATTGCCGGCCCCGGCCAATGCCCGCGAAGCCGGCTGGTTTCAGGCAAAGGTCTGGTTCTTCAAGGCGTTCTTCCCGCAGTTGGTCGCCGGTCCCATCGTGAAGGCTGGCGAGTTCCTCTGGCAAATCGGGCCTAAAAGGCTGGCGGACGTGGATTGGGACGGCGCGGTGAAGAAGCTCGTGCTCGGCTTTTTCCTGAAGATGGTCGTCGCCGACAATCTCAAGGATGCGACCGCGGACCTGAACTTGGCCGCCTTTCGGGAATTGCCGCGACTGAATCTCGTGGCGCTGCTCTACGGCTTTTCCTTTCAGATCCTCGCGGACTTCGGCGGCTACTCATTGATCGCGCAGGGCTTGGCCAAACTCTTCGGCTACGAGCTGCCCCTGAATTTCAACTTCCCGTATCTCAGCCGGAGCATCACCGAGTTTTGGCGCCGCTGGCACATCTCCCTTTCGACCTGGCTGCGGATGTATCTCTACATCCCGCTCGGAGGCAACCGGCACGGTGAAGTGCGGACCTTCGTGAACCTGTTCCTCGTGATGTTCCTAGGCGGCCTGTGGCATGGGGCGGCCTGGAGTTACGCCATCTGGGGAACCGCCCACGGGGTATTGCTGGCTGTGGAAAGGCTCTGCTTCCACGGCGGCAAGTCGGGCGAAGCGCGGAATTGGACGTGGCTGGGTGCGGTCCAGGCGTTCGTCGTCTTCAATGTAGTGTCGGCCTTGTGGCTGCTGTTCAAGCTGCCGGACTTTTCCCACGTCCTCGAATTTGTGAAGTGCCTTGCGAACAATCCCGGCGGAGCCCGCCCGCAGTCCCTGTATGTCATCGGCCTGTTCTCGCTGCCGGTGGTGCTGTGGCATCTTTGGTCGGCCGCCGCACCGATGCGGACCAGACTTTCCGCCTCGCGCCAATGGCAACTGGAAACCTGTCTTTACGCCGCCATGCTGTTCCTGCTGGTGACCAACGCGGGTTCCGCCGGGGATTTCATCTACTTCCAGTTCTGAAGCCATGACGCGCGCCCGCCAAGCCCTCTGCATCCTGAGCCTCGCCGTGGTGGCGGTGTTGGGATGGCAGTGGCTCGCAGGCAGGTTCCTGCCGCGTCCGGCTTTGGCCGAAACCAATTTTCACGCCAACCGGCTCCGCCTGGAGGCGTGGTTTCTCGACCCGGTTCCGAGCAACGTGATCGCCGGGTCATCCATCTCCGGCCGTCTCCTGCCGGGCTACTTCGCCGGCACTTCGCTCGCGAGCATCGCCAATCTGGGTTTGGATGGCTCGGGGCCAATCACCGCATTGGACTGTGTGCTGATGCGCCTCACGAATGGCGGTCCGGTTCCGCGACGGGTGTTCCTGGAAGTTCACCGGCTGGACCGCACCAACGATGCGAACGACCGGCTGCTGCTGGAATCAGCGCAGGGATTCTCCATGAAACTGGCAGGCGCGCTTCCGGCGGTGCGTGCGGCCAGCCGTCCCTCCACGGTCGCCTATGCGTGGCTGAAGGAGTTCCAGACAGGAAACAGCGGCGGCGATGCCCGGGCAGTTGGAGATGACCGAATGGTGGAGGGAAATCCGGAATGGCTCCGGCAAATTTCGATTCGCATATCCGCACTTCGGAATCTGGGGGCGGAAGTGGTTTTGCTTCGGCTGCCGGTGGGACGGGAAAATCCGCTTGATACGGCTGCGCCGAATTTCGCCGATGGAATTGCGGGGCAACTTGAAATCCGCTTGCTGGATATGAATCGGGAGGTGAGCGCGAAAAGGCTGCGAGTGGATTACTCCGACGGTTTGCATTTGACTCCGGATTCGGCTCGTGCGGTCGCGAAAGCGTTGGCCGAGTTTTGGCCGTAATCGGATGCTAGATGCTCAGTCACATCGCTTGACGGTTTTGTTGGGGCAATTGGCCTTGCTGGCTAAGTGCCCGCTTCGCGGGCACTGTCGGAGGTGGAGTTTCGAGGTGCCCACAACGGGCAGCGAACCTGTTTATGCGGCCGTCCGCACACGAATATGAAGACTCTGTTTTGCCTCGCTGAAGATCGTCGCGGTGCGGAAATTGGGCTGAAATTTGCAGTGTTGTCGTTGGAAGAACATTGTCGAGGAAGCCGGGTGGTGATCTTTCGTCCGGAGTCGGCTCCGGGGTTTGCCATATGGTTGAGGAAGTTTCCGAATGTTCAGCTGATAGCTCGGCGACTCCCCGGGGCCAACAACTGGAATTGCAAGCCGCACGCCCTGTTGGAGCTTCTGCCTGGTATTGACGACAATACACAGTTGGTGTGGTTGGACTCGGACTTGGTGCTGACCAATGACATCAGGCCCTTGCTGGCACAGGGGGCATACAATGAAATCGTGGTTGCCCAGGAACCGGTGAATCAACCGTTTCGTGGATCCGAGATCCGAACCCGCGGATGGAGTCTGCCAGTGGGGCGGGTCCTTGAAGATACAACGAACAGCTGTGTCGTGCGCGTTACTTCCCGCCACGGTCACTTGCTTAAGCGGTGGCATGAGTTGCTGGAGGACCCCCGGTATGTCGCTGCCAGCAACCTGCCGACTGAGAAGAAGGCTCCGCACCTGTGGGGCGATCAGGACGTGCTGTGTGCTTTGTTGGGGTCCACGGAGTTTGCTTCGTTGCCTTTACGGCTGTTGGCGCACGGACGAGACATCCTCCATACAGGAGGTGCGGTAGGCTTTACGCTGATGGAGCGATTCCACGGTCTGGTGCGCCCGCTGCCCCCGGTGCTCCATGCGATTGCGGGCAAACCTTGGGTGCTGTTGCGCAAGGAGAACCATTGGCCGGGCGGGTTTGCCTGGTTTCGGCGCCTCCTCCAGGAAATCTCACCTTACGTAGCCTACGTCAGAAAGTATCGCAGCCACGTAGATGAGTCCATGGACTGGATTAACCATCGAACGTGGGTGGGCTCGATCCTGAAGATCATGGGGATGGGACACTGGGCGTTGCGTGGCCTTCCAGTAACTTTGATGGCGACTGTAGTCGAATGGTTCCGCAAAAGTCCGCGCTGATGAGTTTCAAGCCAAGGCCTGGGGTTCCTCGTTTTTGGCGGCCGCCACGCAGGGATGCGGTATCAGCGACATTGGCCGGTCATGGTCAAGTAACCCCTCGCAAATGCCGAAGAACTCGTCCCGAGTGGTGGCCCGCCGGATGCGAAACAAAAACTCGCGGCTTTGGTCCGGGGAGTCGCCGACACCTTGGCCGATGAAATTCAGGTAGCGCTTCATCTGTTCGACCTGGAGGCGCTCTTTGGAGTCCGGCGGTTCGGTGGCGATCCAAAGTTCCTCGATGTAGGACAACACTTCGCGGCCGGTTGGAAGTGCCGGTGACTTCCCGGCCAAGTGGTCGCGGATCTGTTGGAAGATCCATGGATTCCGGATGCAGCCACGTCCGATCATGAGCCCGGCGGCGCCCGTCCAGGCGAACACGTCAGCGGCGCGTTGGTAGGAGAACACGTTGCCATTGGCCAGAACTGGGCAGGGCATCGCCTCGACCGCTCGCCGGATGTAGTCGTAGTGAACCTCGCTGCGATACATCTCGGCGACCGTCCGGCCATGCACCGTCAGCAGATCCAGAGAGTGCCGGGCAAAGATGGGGAGCAGTTCGTCAAAGACGGCAGGATCATCGAACCCAATGCGGGTTTTGACGCTGAACCGGACCCCGGGCTTGGTGACGGCCTCGCGCAAAGCCCCAAGGATGGCGTCCACTCGCTTGGGTTCGCGCAACAGGCCGCCGCCGGCGCACTTGCGGTAAACCACTGGCGCGGGGCATCCCAGATTCAGGTCAATTCCAGCCACGGGATGCTCCTGGAGTTCCTTGGCGGCCCGCACCAGCGCCGGGATGTCGTTGCCAATCATCTGGGCCATGGCCGGCCGGCCCGTGTCATTTTCGTCGAGACTGCGCAGGATCCATTTCTCTGGCCGCCAGGTGGCGTGAACCCGAAAGTATTCGGTCCAATAAAGATCGGGCCCACCCCGTCGCGCGAGCAGCCGCCAGAACGGGAGGTCAGTCACGTCTTGCATCGGTGCGAGGGCGAGCAGGGGCAGGCCAGCAACGGAAATATCCGGCAACATTGAGATTGGATCTTCAATGCACGCTGCGAGTATTTGGGTGGTCAAGGCAATTGGCGAATCATGAGACTGGGGGACTACATCAACAAACCGGAATACATCCATCGGCCCAGCCAGGTGCTAAGGCGAATTTGGCGCGGCTTGTCGCCCATGCCGTCACAGGCATGGGTTACGTTGCCTTGGGGATTGTCACTCAATGTTCGTCCTCATGAGGTGGTTGGACGTGCAATCTGGTTGACCGGAGCGTTTGAGCTGGCGGTCAGCGAGATGATTTGGCGAAGCCTCCGTCCTGGTGACTTGGCTGCCGATGTTGGGGCCAATGTTGGCTACCATACGAGCCTAATGGCGTGTCGATGCGCTGGACTAGGTGGGTGCGTCAGGGCTTTTGAGCCCCATCCGATCATTCATGGAGAGCTAGCTTCCTCAGTCGCGCGGTGGCCTAAAGAGGTTGGCCAAACGGTTGATTTGCGCCAGGCAGCGGTGACCAGCGTGGACAGTGAAGTGGTGCTCCATATTCCAAAAGAGTTTGCGGGCAACCGTGGAGTGGCTTCAGTCGAGGCATTCGAGCAAGCCAGCGAAATGGATCGCATCGTCGTCAAAGCCGTCTCCTTGGATCGTGAATTTGAAGCTCCGTCGGTAGTCCGCTTGATGAAGCTGGACGTTGAAGGTCATGAGTTATCCGCGCTCGCAGGCGCGAGGGAATTGCTGATGTCTGGTCGTCTGAGAACCGTAATCTTTGAGGATCACTGCCCCATGCCTTCCGCCGTGACGAACGAATTCACCCGCCACGGATACAGCATCTTCAAGTTGCTCAAGACTGTGTCTGGTCCTTTTCTGGAGCCCATCGGCGGGCCAACTCCACCGCTGCCCTTCGAGGCTCCCAACTATGTGGCGACCCTTGATCCTGACGAGTGCTTTGCGATCGCCTCAAGTCCGGGATGGCAGTGCCTTGTTTGAGGCGTCAAAAGGGTTCCGTTTGTTCACTGCCCAGTGCCGAATGCTGGGCTGACTGATTGAAACGTGCATTGCTGAAGGCAGGCCGCAGGCTCCATTCTTCCACCAGTTCCCGGGGCACTTCGCCCAGAAACCGGGAGGCCTGCTGGATGGCGTTGCCGCCACCCTGCATGAAGCGCAGGAGCGGGTAGCTGAGGTAGAGCTGGTCCTTCGCCCGGGTCACAGCGACGTAGAACAGCCGGCGTTCCTCCTCTTCCGCATCGGGCGAATTGACCGAGCGGGAACTCGGAAACATCCCATCGCAAAGCATGATCACGAAGACGGTTCCGAATTCGAGCCCCTTGGCCTGGTGGATGGTTGAGAGCCGCAGTTTCGGTTCGTCATCCCGGTCGTCGCGGCCGGCGGTTTCCTCGGCCTCCACATTGGTCTGCAGCGCGAGCTGGGTGAGGAAATCCGCTGTGCCGGTGAACTGCTGGGCGTAGTTGGCGAGCTGTTCGAGGTCGTCGAGCCGGTTGCGCGGGTTTTCGTAATTGGCGACCAGATAATCCTCGTAGTCCGCCTCGACCACCCAGCGGATGATTCGGGCCGGGTTGTTGCGGAGGTCCGAGGCCTCTATCTGGGAAATCGTGGCGCTAAATTGAGCCCACGCGGCGGCGGTTTTCTTGGGCACTGTGCCGCTGATCTTGCTGAGCAGGGGCGCGATGGGCAGCGAGAGTTCGGTGGCGGTGACGGACGGTTCGTCGAGATAACCATCGTTGTCGGACGTGAATTCCGCCGCTTCCAACGGGGGTGGCGGCGTGAAGCCGGCGACGGTGAGCGTCAAGTTGAAGGCGGCCCAGAGCTTGTCTGCGCCTTTGCCGCCGATGCCCGGAAGCATCTTCACCAGCCGTTTGAAGGCGAGTTCATCGGCCGGGTTGATGATCAGCTTCAGGTAGGCCGCAACGTCCTTGATGTGCGCCTGCTCGAAGAAACGGATGCCGCTGGTGATGGCGAAGGGGATGTTCCGACGGGTCAGTTCCAGTTGCAATTCGAGCGCGTGGAAATGGGAACGGTAGAGCACGCAGATGTCGTCCAGCGATTGCCCTTCCTCGCGGAGTTCGAGGACCCGCTGGGCCACAAACGCCGCCTGCTCGGACGCTTCGTTGCAGACGACCAGAACGGGTTTCTCGCCGGACCGGCGTGCGGGCTGAAGCTGCTTGGGATACTGCCGGACATTCGCGGCAATGGCGGCGTTGGCGAGCGCGAGAATTTCCGGCGTGCTGCGGTAGTTGGTCTCGATCTTGAAGACTTGCGCGTCCGGGAAGCGCCTGCTGAATTCGAGGATGTTCGCGAAGTTGGCCCCGCGCCACGAGTAGATGCTCTGGGCGTCGTCACCGACCGCCATCAGGTTGCGGTGCCGGGCGGCGAGCAGATCCAGCAGCCGTCCCTGCAGCGTGTTGGTGTCCTGATATTCGTCCACCAGCACGAACTGGAAACGCCGCTGGTAAAAGTCCCGCAGGTCGGAGTGGGTTTCGAGCAGGCGCAGCCACAGCACCAGCAGATCGTCGAAGTCCATCAGGCCGGCGGTGCGCTTGCGTTCGGCGTAAAGCCTGCGGACCTGCTCGATGGTGTCCGTCAGCGGCACGAAGCTGTCGTAATCCCGTTCCAACAGCGCCGGCACCGTGCAGCCGAGATTGAGGGCGAGGGAGAAAATCTCGCCCAACACCTCCGGCTTGGGAAAGCGGGTGGCCTTGGGGTCCACGCCGGCGGCGACAATGCAGGTCGCCAGCAGATCCTTGGCATCCTCGCGGTCGGCGATGGTGAAGTCCTGCCGGTAACCCAGCCGGTCGGCGTGCCGGCGCAGGATCCGCATGCCTACGGAGTGAAACGTGCCGCCCCAGAGCTGGGTGAGTTCACCGCCAATCAGGTCGGCCACCCGCTGCATCATTTCCCGGGCCGCTTTGTTGGTGAAGGTCAGCAACAGGATTCGGTCGGCCGGAACGCCGTGCTCCAGCAGCCACGCCACGCGAAACGTCAGCGTGCGGGTCTTGCCGGCGCCCGCCCCGGCCAAAACCAGCGCCGGACCGGGCTTCGCCGTCACCGCGGCCAACTGCTGTTCGTTCAGCTCGCGGGCGTAATCAATCCGCAGCTCCGCGGGAGGCGAAAAGGGATGCAGTTGGTATTCACGCGCCACGCCGGCAGCATGGCGGGAGCGGTCGGACAAGGGCAGGGGAAATCTGCCGGCAACTTACGCGGCGGCGGCGAGCCGGCGCTGGAGTTTGGCGAGATTCGCCTCGATGGCCTCAAGGTAGTCGTTGTGTCCATCGGCCCGGTTCAGGAACCGATAGAGTCCGCCAAAGTCATTCTCAACCTTGGGAAAGACATAGTTCTTCCAAAAGCCGGGCGTCTTGGACATCAGGTCGTTGACGCTGGCGAAAGCGATGGGAGGCCCGCCGCGGCCGGCGTTGTAGTCGGCGGATTCCCGAAATTCCTCGAACAGGATCGGCAGCTTTTCGACGTAGTCGTGGGCGGCCATTTGTCCGAGCAAGTCAGCGGTTCCGAGCGCAAAGCCGGCGATGCGCTCTTCGTCAGACTGAAAATTGAGCAGCCCGAGGTTCACGCCCACACCCGTGCAGCGGATCATGCTCTGGACTCCCTGGACCTGCCGGACCGTATAGCCCTTGCCGAGGAGCAGGCGTTCGGCGAAATCGCACGACCGGTTGACGTGGGTGAGGGTGTATTTGGCTCCGGTTCCTTCGGTGTCACCGGCAAACTTCAGATAACCCGTGTCATGCAGCAGGATGGCCAGCAGCCCGAGCTGGAACGTGTCCTCGTCCAACACCGGTTCGGCCTGAGCCTCTGCCCGGCGGCGAAGCATCGTGGAAAAGCACAGGGTTCCCTGAAGGGTGTGCTCGAAGTCGTGATAACGGGCATCAATCGCCTGATACTCCGGCAACCGGCCTGCAAAGCAGTCCACCGCCCAGCCAAACGCCCGGTTGACGAACTCCTGATCGCCGGCAGGGAACATCGTCCAGTAGTCTTGGGCGACGCATCCTTGGACTGCGGCCGCATCCCTTGTGTCCACGCGCAAAGGCATGTCGGGAGTGCATACCATGGAACTGCCACAATGCACGGACGAACTTGGCCGCAAATTGTGGGCCAGATGCCGGGACGCGAATTTTTCGGGAACGTTCAGTGCCCGCTCAGCGCGGCCAATTTCGTGGTCGCTTTCCCCGTATCAATCGTGCTGGCAGCAAGTTCCCAACCCTCGGCAAGGCTGCGGACCGCCCCGGCCACGAACAGGGCGGCCCCGGCGTTGAGCAGCACGGCGTCGCGCTTCGGGCCGCGATCTTTTCCGGCCAAGACGGCCCGGACCAACTGGGCGTTGGTGGCGGCGTCGCCTCCGGCCAGGTCGGCGAGCGTGGCCGGTTGGAGGGGAAAGTGACTGGGCGGCCAAACCGAGACGCCCAAGGCGTTGGCCTGGTAAAACTCTGCGGTATGGTTGTTGCCCAGGGTGCTCAGTTCGTCGAGGTAAGCGACCGTCTCTCCCGTCGGAACTTCGCCGGTGACCACCATGGCGCGGCGCACACCCAGTTTCTGAAGGGTGCTGGCCACCGGTTCGCACCACTGCGGGCGGGGAACCCCCACCAATTGCGCTGTGGGCCGGGCCGGATTCAGCAGCGGACCCAGCAGGTTAAAGAGGGTTCGCTGGCCTCGTTCCGCGCACAGCTTGCGGGCGGGCGCAATCGCCTTGAACGCGGGGTGAAACCGGGGGGCAAACAGGAAGGCAAAGCCGTGTGTTTCAATGGCGTGAGCGGCCTGCTCTGGGGTTTGGTCCACGGGGATTCCCAGGGCCTCCAGGACATCCGCGCTGCCGGATTGGGAGGTGATGGCACGGTTGCCGTGTTTGGCCACCGGAATTCCCGCGGCGGCGCATACGAGTGCAACGGTGGTCGAGATGTTGAACGTATTGAGCCGATCCCCGCCCGTTCCGCAGACATCGAGGATCTCCCGTTGGCGCAATGCCGCAGAGAGCGGGACCGGCACCGAGAGTTCCCGTAATTCCGCCGCGAATCCGGCAATTTCTGCCACCGTCTCGCCTTTGCTGGCCAAGGCGGCAAGAAAGTCCGCCTTCGGCTCGGGCGCGAGGGCGGCATCGGTCAACCACCGGACTGCCGCGGCAATTTGCGGCGGTGTCAGGTTTTGTCCGGACTGAAGCCCGGCGGTGAGTTCGGCGAACATGCGGGTGAGGCTACCGGGAGCAGATTTTTCAGGAAAGCCGCAGTTGCGTCACATCCGGCACGTCGCTAGCTGCAATGGTGACTCAAATGAAGTCCACATCCGTTTTCTCGACCGCTGCGGCGGTGACGTTCGCTGCTGGAATCGCTCTCGCCGGGCCGGGGCTCCGGGCACCGACCGAAGTGCGTCCCCGCCGGGACTCCGAAGCCGGCCGGTCCGGCTCGCGTCGGGTGAAGGCTCCCGCTGATCCGACCCTGGCCCATGCCCAGTTTGCCGCGGCGCTGACTTCCCTCGAGGCGCCGGTTGACCGGTGACGTCACGCCGCGGGCTTCGCGGTCTGGACCCGGGCAATCAGCTCGTGCAGCGACACTTTGGCCGCGCGTGACTCTTCGGCGGCCAGGACCGCGTCGAATTCTCCCCGCACCACGGGGCGGGCCGCGTCCTCATGGGTCGAAAGGTCGCTTCCGGAACCGCCGCGGACGGTTCGGATCACGTCCTTGACCGAAATTTGGTCCAACGGGCGGGCCGGTGTGTAGGCGGTATCCGTGCCGGTGGTTTCCACCAGCAGACGACCGTTGACCAGCAGTGTCAGGATGTCCTTGGTCAGCTTGGGCGGAACCCCGAAATGCTCGGCACAGGCCGTCGTGGTCAGCGGCTTGGCCTGCGCCTGAAACAGGCGGCCGATTTCGGCCATGAACCGCAGGGCAATGAACTCCCGGGCCTGCTGGTTGACCCGCCCTGACTGCCGCTCCTGCAGGTAGGCTTTTCGGAACTGGAACACGTAGGCCACCTGCGCGCCAAACAGCAGGATCAGCCACGACAGGTAAAGGCCGAGCAGGAACAGCGGCAGGATGCCGAGGGAACCGTAGATCGCGTTGTAGGTGAGCACCCGGGTGTTGTAGAGCGCCGCCATGCGGCCGTTCAGCATCCACAGCGACGCGGCGACGAAGCCGCCTACGAACGCGGCCGACCAGCGGACGCGCGTGTTGGGCATCCACAGGTAAAGGGCTCCGAAGGCCAGCGAACTGACCGCCAGCGCCGGCACCCAGGCGAGCGAAAGCAGGATGCTGCTGGGAATCCACGCGGGCAGGAGTTCGGGCGTTTTGGCCAGGGCCTGGAGGTAACTCGCGCCCTTGACCATGACGATGACCACGGGGCCCAGCGTGATCGCGGCCCAGTAAACCACGATGCTCATCATCCAGCCGCGGCCTTTCGACACGCCCCACATGTCATTGAAACCGGCCTCGATGTTCCGCAGCAGGCTGATGGCGATGAAGATCAGGCCCGCCATCGCCGTGGCGCCGATGGTGCCGAAGCGGATGTTGCCCACGAACTCCACGATCTTGTCTGCCAACTGGGCGCGCTGTTCCTCGGCGGTGAGCACTTTCGTATTGGCGCTGGAACCGCCGTTGGCAGGGGGATTGGGGCCGGCTCCTTGGTGAAAGTCCGTGGTGACCCCGATGGACGGAGCAAATTTTTCCACGGCGGCGTTGATCCACGTCACCAGCTCCTCCTTCTGTTTGGCCTCATCCCGCGGGAGAAACAGGGCCGCCACCGAAATGGACACCGCCAGCAAGGGCACCAGCGCGAGCAGCGTCGTGTAGGCGAGGGAAGCCGCCCGGGCGGGGCCGCGGTTCTTCAGGAAATTCTGCCCGGCGAGAATCCAGAAATGCAGGAAGCGCTGCGCCCACGAAAGGCGGTGTTCATGTTCCGCGATCGCGTCGTCATCCATCAGCTGCCGCACCTGTGACTGCAACTGCTGCAACTTGGCCTGCTTCTCGTCCGCCATGC
>CAIWAH010000408.1 GCA_903910585.1 uncultured Verrucomicrobiota bacterium | reverse complement strand
TCACCCTGACCGATGCCTGCATCGCGGGCAGCGACGAGTTCTGGAAAGCCGACGGCGCGGAGTTGGCCGGTCGTTTCTTCGGGAATCAGCCGCTGCCGACGTGGCCCAGTTACCACACCCATTTCAAGATGAACCCGCCCCTTCGCTCCGCGGCCGACCGGTCGGCGATTCTGGAAGGCCTGGCCGATGGCACCCTTGAAATCATCTCCAGCGACCACGCGCCGCATACCGAATCCGAGAAGGAGGTGGAGTTCGATTACGCTCCCTTCGGCATCCTCGGGCTGGAAGTGGAGCTCGCCCTGTCCCTGATGGCTCTGCATCACACCGGCCGGCTGCCGCTGCCTCAGTTGCTCGCCAAGCTGACCTGCAATCCGGCCCGCCTGCTCCGCTTCGCCGACGGCCGCGGAGAACTCAAAGTGGGCGGAGTGGGAGACGTCACCGTGATAGACCTCGACCGGGAGTGGACCAGCGACCGCGAACAGACCGCGAGCAAGTCCCGCAACAACCCCTTTCACGGCTGGCACATGAAGGGTAAGGCGGTCCTCACGGTGGTTGGCGGCAAGGTGGTGCATCGGGAGGACTGAAGGCGCGTGTTGCTGATGAAGGGGAAGCGACACTGGGGCAACTCGCTGATGCTGCTGCTGTTCGCCCTGTTTTGGTCAGGGCTCACGCTGGTGGCGTTGTCGGCCGCGCTGTGGGGAACTGGGCAACAGTTGTTGACCTACCGCTTCGTGGAGACTCAGGGAGAAATCTTGCAGAGTGAGGTCGTAGATCAGGGAAAGACCGACGGATTCCGGGTTAGCTACCGCTACTCCGTCAATGGAACCACCTACGAAGGCGCCCGACTTCGTTACGGCGGCGGCAATGCCGAAAGCGGTGACTGGGCTATCAAAATGAAGGCCCAATTTGCCGCCGGCTCGAAAATTCCGGTGTTTCACGAACCCTCCGCTCCCAACAACGCGGTTTTGGTTCGGGGCATCGAAGGTGTGGACCTCTTTGCGCTGCAGTTTCTCACTCCGTTTGCCGTGGTGATGTTGGCCCTTTGGCGAGAGGTCGCCCGCAACTTTACGAGGAGGTTTAGCCGGAGTGAAACAATGATGGACGCGCTGACGGCAGCGCGGGGCGAGATCCTTGGGACCGCGACCCATCGGCCCTTGGAAGCCGCCCTTACCTTCCTCGCGCTGGCAGCGTTTCTGGGCTGTTTTCCCATCGTCTTCACCGTCGGATTCCATCCGCCACTGGGGCTCGCCCTTGGAAGTTGGGCACTGCTGGTTGTGATTGCCGGTTGCGGGGGAATGCTCGCGGCCCGGGTGAAGCAGCCGGATTGGCAACAAGCGAAGCTGGACTACACCCATCGCGCGTTGGTCTTACCCGCTTTGACCGAGCGGCGAGGCGAGCGCGCCGCCGCGATGATCGCGTTTTCAGACATCCAGAGTGTTTCCGTGGTTTCCCGAAGTGCGTCCGGCGTCCAAACGGAGGATCTCGGGCCGTTCTTCCTCCGAATCCAAGCACACCAATCGGCCGCTCACGAACTGGGGGACTGGCCGGATCGAAAGGATGCAGAATTGGTCGCATCCCTGCTGGCCAGTGAGGCTGGATTACCCGCGGCCAGGGACACCTCGGCAGCGGCGAGATAAGGGCTTATTGCTTTGGCTTCTGCGCCTGGTCGAGCACCTGCTGAAACCGCTCCATGAACGCCCGTTCGTTGGCGAGCATCTCCTGCGTGATCTCGACCTCAACGGTCCCCTGCTTGGCGCGGGCTGCGAGAAGGTCCTGCGCATTCTTCAGGTGATCGCGCTGCTGCGCGGCGAGGTCCTTCAGCGTCGCCATGGTGCTGTGGATCATTTCCAGCTCGTGAGACAGGCTGTCGATCTTGCCGGTGATGGCCGGAGTCTGGGCGGCGTGCAGGGAACGGCTGAGGTCTTCGCCGAGCGCCTTGAGCCCCTCGCCCAGTTGGGCACCGACGCGTTCCAGATTCGCGGCGGCGGCATTGGCGGCCGCCGGAACGGCATTGGGCGTGGGCGCAGTGGCGGCGACCACGCGGCCCAACCGCTCTTCCAAGGTCGTGCGGAGCGATTCGAGGCTCTGGCCGATGGAACCGAGATCCAAGGTGATCGGCGCCTGTGGTCGCGATGCGGCGGCGGCGACGGTGGTGCGAAGAGATTCCAAGCTCTGCCCCAGCGAACTCACATCCAGCACGACGGGTTCCTTCGGCTTGGCGGCGACGTTGGCCAGCGTGGTCTGGATGGATTCGAGGCCCGTCTGGAACAACGAGAGCTGGGCCACGACGCGGCCGACGGGGTCGTTCTGGTCGGTGCCGCGGGTGAACTGGTTTCGCTGGAAGGTCTTCTTGATGTCGGCCCAGCGCGCGGCCTCGTCGGGTTTGAGTTCGCCGATGAGTTCCTTGAAGCGGAGCAGGTTCGCCTCGGCACCGGTGGTCAGCGTCTGCGACTCGCCGCGGTAGTGGCCGATGACGAGCGCGCGGACCTCGTCGTCGTTCATGATGGCGACGACCTTTTCCGCGAGGCGGTTCATGTTGCGGTAGGAACCCTGGAGCTTGAAGGCGGGCTCCGTGCGGAACTCGTCGGCCTGGCCGGCGGAGGCGATGTATTCTTCGTTCACCCGCATGACGACGTCGCGGATGGCCACGAGCTTCTTCATGACGGAGAGCACTTCGTCCAGCTCTTGCGCGGAATAGGTTCCTTCCAAGCCTTCGGCCGTGCGTTGGCCGGTCTCGGCCGTGCGGACGAACGCGCGGATGTCGGTCTGGCTGCGCACGGCGAGGGGCGCGAGCACGGCGTTCGACGTGACGGCGTTCTCCAGGTAGCTCGCCTTGAACCATTCGGCGTTGGCGCCGATGACGTCGCCCAAGTTGTAGGTGTCGGCGCGGTTCGCGAGCATGTCGGGGATTTTGAACTTCTGCCCGCTCTCGGTGTAGGGATTGCCCGCCATGACCACGACGACCTTGCGGCCGCGCAGGTCGTAGGTGCGGGGCTGCTTGCGCCAGACACCCTCGATCTTCCGCTGGCCGTCGCACAGGGAGATGAACTTCTGCAGGAACTCGGGATTGCAGTGCTGGATGTCGTCGATGCAGATGAGCGCGTTGTCGCCCATCTCCAGCGCGAGGTTCAGCTTGGAGATCTCCTCGCGCGCGGCGGCGTTGGGCGCCTCCTCGGGATCGAGCGACGTGACGGCGTGGCCGATGGCCGGGCCGTTGATCTTCACGAAGACGATGCCGAGCCGGCTGGCGACGTATTCGAGCAGCGTGGTCTTGCCGTAGCCGGGCGGGGAAATGAGGAGCAACAACCCCATCAGGTCGGTGCGTTTGGCCGCGCCCGCCGCGCCGATCTGCTTGGCGAGGTTGTCGCCGACCATCGGGAGATAGACGCGGTCGGTGAGCTGGTTGCGGACGAAGGACGACAGGACGCGCGGCTTGAATTCGTCGAGCCGGAGCCGCTTGCGTTCGTGGTCGAGCAACTGGCCCTTGAGCCGGTGATACGCCTCGAAGCGCGGCACGGCCTCGCTCTCGAAGCGGCGCAGGCGCGCGGTGAAGTCGAGGTAGTCGAAGGTGTAGCGGTTGGCCTCGATGCGAGGATGCGCACCGCGCAGGGCTTCGAGCACGCGACGGGATTCGGCGTGGACCGGCGTGCGCGGCAGGGCGTCGCCGCAGAAGAGGATGGCGGTGGTTTCTTCGAGGTGCGACGTAGCCGCCGACGTGAGGAGGCGGACGTCCGCCGAAGTGGTGGATGCGCTGTCCGCCTCGTTACCTCGGCGGCTACCGGACAGCAGAAATCCCTTCACCCAGTCGCGCACCAGCTCCAGCTCGCTGGAGGGATGTCCGTTCAACGCGGCGCGGGCGGTGGCAAAGGTGTCGTCGTGGCCCTTGGCGACGAGGTGCTGTTGGAAGGCCGTGGCCAGCTGGTCGGCCTCGCGCGTGACGGTGAACGATTCGCCGTCGCTCAGTTCGTGGAACAGGTATTCGCCTGCTTCGACAGCTAAAGCCTCGGGATAGAGCGGCTGGCTCTTCAGGAACTCGCCGATGAGTTTCTGGAGCGCGACGACGTAGTCCTGCTGGACGGGATCGCCAGGGAAGAGCCGGTTGCGTTCGCCGAAGGCCTTGAGCTTGGCGGTCCAGAGCGTGCGGGTTTCAGCGGGACAGAATCGGCTCCAGTAGACCACGGCGCACGCGCGGGCTTCGGGACGGAACCGCGCGCGTTGCAGCGCCAGATGCGTCTCCGCCAGGACCGTGAAGATGCGGGCGCCGTCGAGATCGTGCAGGCCCTTGGTGTAGCCGTCCTGGTAACGGGCAGCCATGAACTCCTGCACGGTGGCGAGGCGCTGGTCTTCGGAGAGGGTGAGGAAGGTTTCGAGGCTCGTAGCCGCCGACGTGAGGAGGCGGACTTCGCCCGTTCCAGAGGAGCCTGCTTCCGCCTCGTTACCTCGGCGGCTACCAGAGTCGAGGCTCCGCAGCATCTGCCACGCGAGATATTCGGCGCGGTAAACTTCCGCGTTCTCCGAGATCACTTCCTGGTCCCAGACCTGCCGTGTGGCCAGATAGTCCGCGTCGGTGATCGGGTCGAAATACTTCGTGCTCGTCAGATGGAAGTGCGGCTGGCCGTCGCGCTGGACGATGGTCAGGTCCAGCGGCTGCGTGTTGACGTTGAACTTGTGTTTGCCGAGCTGGATGACGGCCGCGCCATCCACGAACAGCTCTTGCTTGTCTTTGAGCTGGCGGACCGCGTCCTGCTGGACCGTTTTGAGCCGGCCTTGGAGATCGTCGGCCTTCACCGAATCGCCCAAGGCCAGCAACTGCTCGATCGTCTCGCGGACCTTCGCCGTCATCAGATCCGACGCCATGTAGGTGTGGATCTCCTCCAGCGACTTGAACCCGGCGAGGCGGTTCTGGACGACCTTGAGGATGCGTTCGGCGGCGGTCAGGAGAGCGCCGGCGCGTTTGTTGCGCTGCTCGACGAGCGCGATCTTGCGCTGCTCGAAGGCCTCGTAGAACTCGGTGCGTCGGTCGGAAAGCTGGACGGTATATTCGTCGAAGCCGGCAAACGCGCCCTCCATCTCCTCCAGCTGCACGGTGAGACGGTTGAGATACTCGTCGCACTTCTCGGGCGTGTCGCAGAGGTCGAGGTAGCTGGAAGCGGACTGGCCGAGGAGCTTGAGCTGGGCGTTGAACTGCGCCGCGCTCTCCGAGGCCACGAGCGCCTGGAGGTGCTTCTTCAGCGCGGCCTTGACCTGGTTCAGAGTCGAATAGACCGCCGTGATGCTGTCGATGATTCGCGTCGTCTCGGTGGCGTCGTCGATCTTCAGGCTGTTGACGATCTCGATGAGCATCTCCAGCTCGCCGCCCGCGTCGGCCACGGCCTTCTCCAGCTTCCGCCCGTCGGTCACCTTCGCGACCTTGTCCACGGACGCGAGGTGTTCGGCGGCCTGCTTGCGGTAAGGTTCGAGCGCCTCCGGCTTGAGCAGGAACTTCACGCACTGCGCGGAAAGTTCGCCCAACTGCGCGGTCACGGCCTGCTCCAGCGTCTCAATGGCGGCGAAGTCGATGTAGCGGACCTCGCGCGTGGTGATCAGTTCACCGCGGAGATGGCGCAGCGCGGCGAGGTTGTGGACGAAGTCCTCCAGCTTGGAGAAGGCGGCCCGGCGCGCGGCCTGGAAGCGCTCTTCGCAACGCTTCTTCACGTCGGCCAGTTTCAGGACGGCCTCGTGCTGGAGCCGACGGACCTTGGCGAATTCATCGACCGCCTTGTCCGCGATCTCGCGGAGCTGCTGAAGCGCGTCGTTGATCTGGAACCCATCCGCACTGGCGAGCCACGGATAGGCGTCGAGCATCGCGGTGCAGCGGCGGACTAGATCGGAATACAGCTCGGCGTAAGGCGTCTCCTTGCCGGCGAGCGTCAGCACCTCGTTGCACTCGGCCAGGCAGCGGACGACGTCCTTGTTGCCGACCTGGTAGAGGAAGGCGTCCTTCTGTCCGGCCGGCTCGTGGCCGAGCTGGTAGAAAGGCGTCTGGCGAAGCTGGATCTGGTGGTGCTTCTGCGGCAGGTCGTCGGACCGGAAGAGAATCAGGTGGCCGTTCGGGAACAGCGCGAAGCCGTGGCAGGCGATGCGTTCCTCCACCTTCTGCTCGATCAGCCGGTAGGGCATCAGCACGTATTCGCCCGAGGCGCGGCCGTGGAAGACGTAAAGCGAATCCTCGCCGTTGGGCGAATGGACCACGCGCTCCAGAACCAGCCCGGTTTCCTTCGCGTCGAAGCGCTTCAGCTCGCCGGTGCCAAGGTAGTAGCCATCGGGGAAGATCAGCCCGTGTTCCTCCGGCAACCGCACGCACGCGTCGCCGATGGAATCGACGCGCACGACGGAGCGGAGCTTCTCGTTGAAGATGAAGTAGCGGGCGGCGGTTTCCTTGTAGGGCCGGATCTTGAGCAGGATCAGATGGTCCAGCTCCGCGAAGGCGATCTCGGCGTCGTCCACCTTCTGGTGGCGGTCGTCCACGGGCTCCGAATAGATGCCCTCGCCGGTCGCCGTGTTGTCCTCGACCTTGATGGTCAGATCGCCGCCGACGCATTCCACGAAGACCCGTTCGGCGATGGAGACGTGGGGATGGTCGCCGTAGCGGTAGGATTCGCGGTCGGGCGTCTGCCAGCGGAAATCGTGCGTGGCCGGATAGCCGACGCGGCGGTATTCCGCCTCCGCGCGGCCGTCGAGGAAACGGAGGTTGCCGTCGTTGAAGGCCCACTTGAAGACGGCGTAGTCGTTGAGCGACGCGCCCGTGCCGAACTTGGCGTAGAGGTTCCCGCCGATGACGGCGAACTTCCGGAACGCGGTCTTCTCGTAGACGTTGTAGAGGCGCTTGAAGTCGGCGACGAACTGCTTGTCCTGGAGCGGCTCCAACGGCTCCTCCTTGAACCCGCCCGTGGCCTCGTCGCGCCGGTAGATGGCGAAGACGTCCGCCAGATCCATCTCCTTCTTAAGGCCGAACCGGACGTTGAAGGCGAAGAGAAACCGGCCGTGCCCGAGCTGGACCATGTCGCGCGGGATGCAGTTGTGCGCGGTGGTGACGCGGTCGGCCTGGAGCAGCTTGGATTCGATCCGCCCGAAGACCTCCTGCCGCCGGGCGTCGAGCTGGCCCATGCGCTCGCGCAACGTCGCCGAGTTCGCCGCCAACCGCTGCCGGATGATCTCGTAGGTCGCGCCGGCGAGGGCGGAGGGCTGTGCCGGAGCGGGTGAGGCGGGGGCCGTGGCGGATGGAGTTGGATCAGCCATGCGTTAGGAAAGTGAAGGGCGGATTGGTTGGTCTGCGGGGTTCAATAGGAGGAGTGATTTCATTCTGATCCCTTCATCCAGCGAACCTTCCTCGCGACGAGGAACTCAGGGAGGTCGGCCGTCTCGATCTCCGTCACCTCAGCTCGATCAAATGGCTTGTTCGCGAGAGTCTCCAACCTGCCCAGCCACGGCTTTGGCAATGCTTCATCAAAGTCGGATATCCAGCGACGGAGGAACGCGTAACGATCAATGTCTTCGTCGTTCCCTGACTCCCGACAAAAATCGAGCACCTGTCGGTAGAGCGCCGTCTTAAAGTCCGGTGCGTAGTAGGACGCGAATTCATCGTCGTGATAGCATAGCCAGACACTTGGAGTTCCGCGTGAAGGATCCCTCTGCCAGCACCAGTAGTCGCCTCCGCCAGTGAATGCGAACGGCACAAACTGCTGCAACTGATAGTCCTCGAAGCGGAAGTTCGCGATCTGCTCCGGTGTCATCCATTCCATTTCATGCAACCAGAGGTAAGTCCCAGGAAACTGAAACTGGGAAGCGTGACCCGGCTTCGGACAACTGAGCAGCCCTCTTGCCTCTAACAACCTATACTCTGGCGGCACGGCAATGCCGAACCTCTCTTCTATGGCGATGTAATGGGCGTCGCTCACTGCGCGATCCTCGGTAGAATCTCGCTAGGACTTCGCGATTGCTGAGGTGGCAGCCACCTCGCCCAAGCCTTTCTCCTTCACCAGCGCGAGGGCGGACTTGATGGTGGCTTTCACGCCGGCGTCGTCGGTGGAGGCGACGAGTTTGGCGAGCAGGGCGGACAGCGTGAGGTTCTTCAGGTCCTCGGTCTTGATGCCGAAGTCGGCGACCCAATGGCGGAGCTGGGTCTTGAAGTGCTCGGGATCGCCGTTGAAGAAGGTCTCCTTGATGTCGGTGAGCGTGGCGCTGTTGTGCACCATGCGGTCCACGGACTTCCCGGTGCCGATGCTGCGGACGATCTTCTCGAAGAAGTCGTTCTCGCCGCCGACGATGTCGATCTTGGCGGTCTTGAGCGCCTCGGAGACGACGCTGGCGTTGGCCGTGGCGATGTCCTTCTGGACGTTGATCGCGGCGAGCTCTACGTCGCGTTCCTTCTGGAGGCGGAGCTTGAACTCCTCGTGCTCCTGGCCCGCGGCCTGGAGCGCTTTCATCGCCTCGGCCTTCTGCTGGATGGCCTTCGCCTCGGCGACGCCGCGCGCCTCGATGCCGGTAGCGACGGCGAGTTCCTTTTCCTTGGTCCCTTCCGCCTCGGCTTCGGCCTGGGTCTGGGTGTTGGTGGCCTGCACGGTGCCCTTGGCCTTTGTGACCTCGGCTTCGGCGAGTCCGACCTCCTTGAGGGCGACGGCTTCGGTCTTCTTCGCCTCGGCCTTGGCGACGGTGACCTTGGCTTCGGCCAGCCCCTTGGCGGCTTCTTTGGCGGCGATGGCTTCGGCTTCCTGCACGGCCGCGTGGCGACGCTTGTCGGCGGCCTTGGCCTCGGCGTCGGCGATGGTCTGGAGGCGTTCGGCGTCGCGGAGCGCCGCTTCGCGGGCGGCGTCGGCGGCGACGATGGTCTTGATCTTTTCGGCCTCGGCGAGGTTGCGCTCGGCTTCCTTCTGGGCCTCGGAGGCAACGACTTTCTCCACCTGGTCCTTCTTCGCGTTCATCTCGGCCTCGATGAGCGTGACCTCACGGACGCGCTCGGCGGTCATGCGGGCCTCGATGTTCGACTTCTCCTCCTGCTGCTGGGTGACGGCCTTCTGCTCGGCGACCACCGTGGCGCGCTTGCGTTCCACCTCGACGGCGGCCTCGTTGACCTTCACTTCCTTGTCCATCTCGGCGAGCGACACGGTGCGCTCGCGACGGACGCGTGCCTCCTCGCCCTCCTGCACGGCTTCCTGTTCGAGGCGTTGCTTCTCCTTCTTCACGGTGAACTCGCGCTCCTGCACGGCGCGGTTCATGTCCTCGGTCCGGAGGCGGATGGATTCCTCGGTTTCGAGCCGGCGGGCCTCGACCTCCATCCGTCGGGCCTCGATGACCTTGCGGGCCTCGGCCTCCTCATTG
>CAIWAH010000407.1 GCA_903910585.1 uncultured Verrucomicrobiota bacterium | reverse complement strand
GATGAACTGCTGGTAGACCTGGCCAGTGATGCAGATCAGCGGGATGCTGTCCATGTGCGCGTCGGCGATCGCGGTGACGAGATTCGTGGCGCCGGGACCGGAGGTGGCCATGCACACGCCGGGCTTGCCGGTCGAGCGGGAGTAGCCGTGCGCCATGAAGGCGCCGCCCTGTTCGTGGCGGGGCAGGATCGTGCGGATCTTGGACTTCGTGAGCGACTGGTGGATTTCCATGCTCGCGCCGCCCGGATAGGCGAAGATGACCTCCACCCCGGCGCGTTCGAGGGCCTCGACAAAGATGTCGCGGCCGAACGCCAGCGGGCCGACCTCGCGGCCGGCGGCATTGGTGGTGGTCTTGATTTCGGAGGTGGTGGCTTGGCTCATGTTCTGTTCTGCGAGTTGGGCCGGAGCGGCGTCGGTCTTTTGGGACAAAAAACCCACGGCCGTTGCCAGCCGTGGGTTCTTGTTGAAAGTGTTTCAAGCACGACAAGAGCCCTCGGCGGCATGGCCGCCTACTACGAGGACTACTACGGTCGCACTCAGTTGCATCGGCGGAGATTAGAGCGAGGCGGCGGGGGAGGGGTCAAGGCCGGTTTCCGGCCCCGGCGGGAGCTGAATCCGTCGCCGCGACCGTTCTCCGGAGTCAATGTGCCGCGGACCGTTCCTCTTCGGGCAGGGGTTGATCCTTGGTTTCCGGTGCGAACGGCAATGCCACCAGGCCAATGACGTAAACCGCGCACATCGTGATGCCGGCGTAACGGAGCGGCTCGGGCGTGTCCTTGTAAACCACGCCGGACAGGATGCCGAGTGCGGCCGGACCGGCCGCGGCGACGAACCGGCCCACGTTGTAGCAGAAACTCGTGCCGGTGCTGCGCAGCCGGGTGGGGAAGAGTTCGGGAAAGTAGATCGCGTAGCCGCCGAACAACGACAGCGTCGCGAAGCCCATCAGGGGCACGAAGATGAAGATGTCCGAGAAATCCCGCAGGAACCAGAACGTCGCGATCGTCGCGGACATCGCGGCCAGCAGGCTGGCGGCGAACGCCGGCTTGCGACCAATGCGCTGCGAGAGGAGGCCGTAGCCGTAGATGCCGAAGAACGCGCCGAAATTCTGCACCAGCGAGTTGATACCGGTCCATTTGGTGAGCTGCGATGGGATCAGACTCGGATCCACCCCCTTGGAGGCCAGCATTTCCTTGATCTTCCCCGCGACCTGGGCCGCTTGGACTTCCGTTGGCGAAATGCCCAGAGCCTCGGCCAGCAGCTTCTTTTCCAGCACGCCCCGGACCAGGTCGGCACTAAAGAAGGCGATGCCCCACACGCCGATCACGCCGCTCAACGCCAGCAGCAGGCCGGTGACGGCCCGGCCGCGGTAGCGGGTGTCGCCGCCGCCGCCGAATACGCACCACAGGCCAAAGCCCAGCGCCACCACCGCGATGCCGACCACGGTGATCTTGAGCTGCGAGAAACCGGGCAGCACCAGATTCTTCGACCAGCTGTCCGGCCCGAGAAACGCGAACAGGATCGCGACCAGCAGGGTGACGGCGGCGCAGCCGGCTGGCAGGCGCCAGTTCGGATTGCCGAAGAGCTCGCCGTAGTCGCCCATCTTCTTGCGGAGCTCGGGATTCTCCCGCGTTGCCAGCCACGCGTCGGGTTCTTTCAGACCGCGACGAACGAAAATCACGATCAGCGCGGGCAATGCGCCGGCGACGAATTTCCAGCGCCAGGGCGCCCAGCCGGCGAGGTTCTGGCCCTGTTCGAGCACACCCAGCGAAATGCCGATCAGCGCTGCGGACATGTTACCGACCGTGGACAGTGCCTGGAGAAGTCCCAAGGCGTATGGGCGTGCCTTGGCCGGCATCACTTCGGCTACCAGGGCCACGCCGACGGCGAATTCACCGCCCACACCCAGGCCGGTCAGGAAGCGGTAGAGGGCGAAGTCCCAGAACCGGGTCGCAAAGGCGCTGAGACCGGTGCAGCCCGAGTAGAGCACGATGGTCAGGAGCATCGTTTTGGCGCGGCCCCAGCGGTCACCGAGCACGCCGAAAATCAGCCCGCCGGTCGCCCAGCCCAGCATGAAGATGGCCGTGGCGTAGCCGCCGTATTCGCCGATTTCCCCAGGCGTGGCGGGCCGGCCAAACCTGGCCGTGAGCAGTTCTTTCATGGCCGGGGCGCGGGCCAGGACAAAGAGCTGCTGGTCCATGCAGTCCAGCAGCCAGCCCAGGGCGGCGACGATGAGCACGAACCATTGGTAACGGTTCAGCAACCGCCACCAGGCAAAGCCGGGGTCTGTATTGGAACTCATGGGATGCTACGCACACGGAGAATGTCCGGCGCGACGGGGATTCGGGAAGGCCAAAGTCCCGACAGGGCCGACAAATGTTGCGCGCCTGCAACCTTCGGCCGGCTGCCGGGTGATGTCTGCGTGTTGCCCGATTCGCCCCGCGGCGATTTTCCCGCCTTGTCCCCTTCGTCACCGTCCCGTAACACGGGCTCTGTGCGTTCCCTGTCTCGATGGTTGCCGGCCCGTGGCTGGAAGCGATGGCTCGTTCTCGCGATATTGGCGGGGGCCTCACTGGTCTTCGCCCTGGTGGTGCTCGTGGTTTCCGTGGTGATCGCGTGGCACAAGTCGCCGCGGTTCCAGATGTGGGCGATGGAGAAAATGATGTTCATGGGACCGGTCGAGGCGACTGATATGCCCGGCAATCCGGGGCTCCGGGCCGTTTACGCCGGGCCTCTGGCGAGTGCCGAATCCGTGCGCGAAGCGGCCGACATTTTCCGGCCCACCAACGTGTGGAACCTCCACTTCAAGTTCACCGCCGCGCAGTGGGAACGCATCCACTACAAGCTTGTTCCGCCCGTGCCCGGATTGGTCCGGGACGACGGCAGCGTCGCGCTGCGCAACACCAATGCCTCCCGCAACGGCCTCGCGGGCTCGATGGGGTTTGATTTTCCGTGGTCGGAAGCGGAGGTGGATTTTGGCGGACGCCGCTTCACCAACGCGGGACTGCGTTTCAAGGGCAACGGCACCTTCCTCGGGGCTGTGCGCACCTATCGCAAGCCGTGGAAGCTCGATCTCGAGCGGAACACCAAGGACCAGAAATTCGGTGGCCGGAGCGTGTTCAACTTCGGCAACCTGAGCGCGGACCTCACCTGCCTCAGCGATTCCCTCGCTTACGAATATCACCGGGACGTGGGCAATCCGGCGCCCCGCACCGCCTTTGCCCGGCTGGTCCTCAGCATCGCCGGACAGGAGACCAACCGCCTGATTGGGCCTTATGTGATGGTGGAGAACCCCGACGCTGATTGGGCCCGCGAACGGTTTGCCCGCAAGGGAATCGCCCTCTTCAAGCCGGTCACCTACGACCTGTTCGCCGATCTCGGATCCGACTGGACGAATTACCACGGGGTTTACGACCCGAAGACGAAGACAACCGCCGCCCAGCGCCAACGGGTGATCGAGTTCGCCCGGCTGCACTCACATGGCACGGACGAAGAATTCGCCGCCCAGGCTGGAGAATTTCTGGACCTCGATGCCGTCGCCCGTTTCCTCGCTGCCGAGTGCCTCCTCGCGAACTTCGACAGCTTCATGGGGCAGGGGCAGAACTACCTGATGAGCCTTGATGCGGACGGAAAACGGTTCGCGTTCGTGCCGTGGGATCTGGACCACGCGTGGGGCGAATTCCCGATGATGGGCACCGCGGAACAACGGGAACGGCTCGACATCTGGCATCCGTGGGTCGAGCCGAACCGGTTCGTCGCCCGGCTGTTCAAGGTGGAGGAATTCCGGAAGCGCTACCGGGCAGAACTGGAGCGTCAGCTCGCGACTGTCTTCGTGCCGGAACGGCTGAACCGGCGGGTGGATGAGCTTGGCATCGTGTTCCGTCCGTTGGCTGCCGAGTGGTCCACGAATCGGCTCGCGAAGCTGGATCAGGCTGTCTCCACGAACTTCCATCCCCACGTCGAAGGTGAGGGCGATCGCTTCGGGCCGAACCGCCCGGCTTGGCAAATCAAGCGCTTCATTGCGGCCCGCGCCGCGAGCGTGCGGGCGCAGTTGGACGGCAAGGAGGCCGGGCAAGTAGTGGCGCGGAAACGGGAAGGGAAGTAAGCCCAACCGGGAGGCAGTCAGTTTTGATAGCCCCTCGTGTAGAAGCAATTGGTGCCCGTCGAGTCCACTGCGAGCCAGTTCCACGAAACACTCTGCGAACCGGGACTCGGCTCGCCTGAATGACGATGCCAAATGACCGCTGCTGTCCAAGCGGGGACTGTTCCAGAGGCCGCGGCGATGGCTCCGTAAGGGCTTTGTTGGCGCAGGTTGCCCAGCAGTTCCGGCCCCAGTTGGTTGGTCAATCCGCGAGTGAGTCTCAGTCGGGTCACTGCATTGGTCGGCAGTGAAAAGCGGGCATACCAGCGGGCGGCGAGGAACGAGTTGAAGCCGGAAACCTTACAATCCGGGGCGGCGAATTCGGCTTCGGGGCCGATCAATTCGCGGAGGCGAACTGCCGGCGAGCAGACCGAACGGGTGTAGAGTCCCATCCCTACAACGATGGTCACCATCAACAGGGGTGCGACCCAAATCCGGCCGGAACGCCAGAGGTCGAATGCCTCGCTCAGTTTTACCCAGAGCATCTGGGCGAGGACCGCGACGGCGCCCAGCGCCAGGCCCAAGGGGATTCCGGCGACCATTCCCCAGCCATACATGCCGAACTCCGGAGTTTCGAATCGCCAGGCCAGCGAAGCGCTCGCACTGGCCACGCAGCCGAGGAAGAGTCCTGCACTGCCACAGCGCAGCCAGAACAGTTCCTGGCGGGGAATTGGCTTGGCTGGCATGGGTGGCAAAACAAAACCGGCGCAGGGACTACCTGCGCCGGCAGGGAGACGGTAGGAATTACTCCCGCCAGCCGTGGTTTTCGCGGACCTGGATCATTGCCGCGAGAATGTCGTTCCACGTCTGCTGTTTCATCAGCACTTCGTTCGGGAACATGCAGCCGTCCCAGCAGATGTGCTTCATCTTCTTCGTGACCTTGCCGTTCTTGTCGCGGAGCCAGTAGCCGGAGTCGCGGACGATGTTGAGCTTGCCCTTCGGATCGGTGGCGAGGCAGTGGCGGCCCGTCTTTTCGTGGTCCCCGGAGCCGAAGACCGAGCCGTCGTTCTGGGCGACGTGGAAATCAATCGTCCAGGGCCGGAGCGCATCGGTCAGCTTGGTCATGGCCTTGTGGAACTCCGCCGGCTCGTAGTTGTATTTCTTGGGCACGATCCGGTGCGCCTCCGCGTTGTAGCCCAGCGTGTAAAGGTGCGTGTGCGACATGTCGGCCTGGAACCCGACGACCTTGGGCATGCCGACGGCCTCGAGCAGGTTCACCATGTGCTTCCACGAGTGCATGCCGCCCCAGCAGATCTCGCCTTCGGCGGCCAGACGTTCGCCTTCGCCCTTCGCGATCTTGCCCGCTTCGCGGAAGGTCGCGGCAATCTTCTGGGTCGTGCCCTTGGGATCCTGGTCCCACGCGGTCACGCTGGTCGCCGAGTCAATGCGCACGACGCCGTAGGGCCGGACCCCGAGTTCGCGGAGCTTCCTGGCGATGCGGACGGCCTTGCGGACGTGGGTGACGAAATTGGCCCGCTGCGTGTCATCGCCACCGGCGGAGGCATCGAACCACACTGGCGCCACCACCGAACCGACGACGAGCCCCTTGGCCTTGATCTTGGCGGCGAGGGCCTTGATGCCGTCGTCCGAGATGTCGATGTCGGTGTGCGGATTGTAGAGGAAGAGGTCCACGCCATCGAACTTCACGCCGCCGACCTCCGCCTTGGCGGTCAGGTCGAGCATCGTGTCGAGTTCGATGAACGGTTCGGCGCCCGGGCTGCCCTTGCCGACGAGGCCGGGCCACATGGCGTTGTGGAGCTTGGGAAAATTGTTGGCAGCGGGGGCGGCGGGGGCGGTGGTCTTCTTGCTCATAAGGATGGGAACGTGCGGAAGTAACTGCCGGAAAGGAGCCAACGCGGCAAGCGGCATTTGCTCCGGTTGGATCGGGTCACGCTGTGCGGAGCGAAACGGCAAAAAGAAAACGGGCCGTTCCGAAGAACGGCCCGTGATGGGAAAGGGTCAGGACCCGCTCAGGCCTTGGCCGTGGCCAAGCTGGCGGCCTTGGTCTTCAGGGCTTCCTGGGCGACCTTGATGATCTCGGCGAACGCCGGCGCGTCGGTCGCGGCGAGGTCAGCCAAAATCTTGCGGTCCACGGCGACCTGGGCGGCCTTGAGCCCCTCGATGAAGCGGCTGTAGGTCAGACCAGCGGCGCGCGTGGCGGCGTTGATACGGGCCTGCCAGAGGTAACGGAAGGTGCGCTTGCGGACCTTGCGGTCGCGGTAGGCGTATTGCAGGCCGTGATCAACGGCGTCACTGGCGTAACGGTAAAGCTTGCTGCGCTTCAGGCGATAGCCCTTGGCGAGCTTGAGCATCCTTTTGCGACGTTTGCGGGAAGCTGGGGCGTTGGTAACACGCATGGCGGAAAACGGTTAAAAAGTTGGACGGTGAACGACGATCAGTGCGAGGTCGGCAGACAGGCCTTGATCTTGTAAACGTCGCGCGGCGAGAGCTCGAACTCCTTGCCGAGCCGACGACGGCGCTTGGAGCTCTTGCCACTCAGCAAGTGCCGCATGCCGGAATGGCGGGCGAACACCTTGCCCTTCGCCGAGATTTTGAAACGCTTGGCGACAGATTTCTTGGTTTTGATTCCCTTCGGACGACGCATAAAATGGCCTTTGCCCTTTCGTTAAAGGCCGCGGAGCTTAGAGGCGGCGTCTTTCGGTGCAAGGCCAAAGATTGGTTCTCGACGGTCAAATCGGCTTCGGGGACCTGATTTCGGGGTTTTGGCCAAAATTTTTGGCTGCAGGATGGGCGGGCAGGCGGTTTGGCCGCACGACTGGCTGCGAGTCACAGGTGCGGATTGTGTGGCCGCATGGCGGCGATGAGCCGGGCGTTGTGGTCATCACCCGAGGTGTTGCTGCTGACATAGACTTCCGGGCGGGTGTCGGCTTGGACGGCGAATTCGAGGGCGGCCAGCGCGATCAGGTTCACGATGAAAGTGCCGGTGACCGAAGAAGTGGGGCCCGCGGCGGTGTTCAGGCCGGCCAGCGAGACCACGGCGTCGCCATCTACGCCGCAATTGTCAATGACCGCATCGGTCACCTCGAACAGACGTTTTCCGCCCGGATGGCGGGAGGGCCAGGCTCGGGTCTGGGTCAGGTTGGTAATGGCGACCGTCCGGGCCCCTTTGGCCCGGGCTTCAAGGGCGAGCTCAATGGGCACGGCATTCCGTCCGCCGTTGGAAGCGATGATGAGCACGTCACCGGCTCCCAGCGGGTAGCGTTCAAGGATTCGTTCGGCATAGCCGGGCTCGCGCTCCTTCGCCGTGCTGTCCGCCGCCCCTTCGTGAAGCATCAGCGGCTCCTCAAGAATCGGAATCGCCCGGACCAGGCCGCCGGCGCGGTAAAACAGCTCTTCCGCCAGCATGTGCGAATGCCCGGTGCCAAAAGCGAACAGGAAGCGGTTCCGGGCGATGGCTTCCGCCACCCATTGCCCGGCCAGTTCAATCACGTTGCGCTGCGTGGTGGCGATCCGGTGGGTCTGCTCGGCGATGGCACGGACGTAGGTGTCGAAGGCGGACATGGGGGTGAGGATAACCGCCGGCGTGGGCGTTGCCCACATTGTTGCCGAATCGCCGGCCTGCCGGAATTCCAGTCTCGGGAAGGCGGCGACAGGGCCACTGGAAACTTCAAATGATCAGCCCGGCAACGCCAAGAGCGTGGACACGACAGGCGGCGCGAGTGCTACACTCCCATTACAGCCACCCTCCAACCACAGAGTCCTTCATTCGATTGCTGATACGCACACGACCAGTCTCACTTTGGTGTTTCTGTCCATGTCTTTCATTTTCGGTTCCGGTGCCTTCGCCAAGACGTTTTACATCTCCACCGTTCCGACGGGAAATGGTTCCGGCCACGATCCTTACAACAAGGCCGTCATTTCGAAGCTCTGGACCGACTTCATACCCCTCCCCAATGAAGACGGGGAGGCAATCGTCCGGTTTGATCCTGGAACTTACGTGCTCAATCAGGGGATTCCCCGGCAAACGACCGCGAATGCCAGAATTGCCCTGCTCGGTGCCCATCCCTGCCGCAGCGCCAATCCCACCATTCTCAAGTTTGCCGACAACCTGCACTCCGATCCGGCATAGATGACTTTTGGCGCGAGTCGAGGATGTTGGACATGTCCGGCGACCCGAACTTTCAGCGGTTGGTCATCGAAAACATCATTTTCGACGGCAATTTCACGGGGCAAAGCGCGGTTGTGGGTCCGCACTTCCGGGAGGGCTACAAGTCGCTGGCGGTTATCGCCAATGCCAAATCCGGCCGGATCAGGAATTGCATGATTCGCAATTTTGGTGCCCAAGGGTTTATGCCCGGCTCGCTGGGGGCTCCCGCGAATGTCGAAAGCTTTCAATTGCTGATCACCGGCACCGATCCGATTCCCCAAAATCCAGGTGCAAATTGGCCTCTGGATGTTTATCCCGACACGCACAATTGGGTGATTGAGGATAACGAGGTGTCCGACCTGCACTTTGCCTACGGCGGCTACTGCACGGCGATCGTGCTGAACATCCCCCAGACGGAACCGTATGTTCCGAATCCACCCCTTGGTGCGACACCGCAGATTCCGACCGCACAACCGGGAATCCGCGCCGGGATAGTGCGCCGGAATGTCGTTCGGGGCCGATACGGCGACCGCCTTTCCATTGGTTTCGGTGGGGCCAATTTCGGCAACTGGAGCGGGCGAGTGACGTTCACCGACAACCTGGTAATGAACGCGAATACGGGCTTCAACACGGACACCGGCAACTTGCGCGAGTTGGACTATGTCCGGAATTTCTTCCTTGATGTTTCGGCGGTGGGAAATCTGGGCGTTCCCGCCAATCCGTTTCCGGTCCACGCCCATTACACGGTGGAGGACAACTTTGTCCGGCTGCGCGGGCGCCGGGCGCAGCAATACTACGCCGATTTCAAGCCGGTGGGGCAGGTTGCTGAGTCCGATCCGACCTTGGATCTTTGGCGGCCCTTGCGCGGACCCGCCACCGGGCTTTCGATTGCCGGCAACTGCGAAAAGATTGTGCTCCGTAACAATCGCTTCACCACCTGGCCCAGCGGGCCGACCACCGGTGTGGTCGGGCCGGACAATTTCCTGCATGCGCCCTTCCCGCTCGCCGCGGCCAGCGGAGCCAACGACGGTTGGTGGCTGCCCAACCCGCACCCCGCCTGGGAGACCGCCAATTTTGGCGCGAATTGGTGGAGCTTGGTGGTGCCTTACGCCAACAACGTGGCCTACACTGAGGAAATCTTTGCCCGCTCCCGCGCCAGCGCGCAGAACGTCACGCTGCGGGATAACCACGTCTCCAGCCTTCCTTATTATGTCAGTCCGGATACCGAAAGCGCGACCGTGACCGACTCGGGGACATCCGGCGCACCGGAAATGGCGACGTTGCCCCAAGGGGTCAGCGAAAATTCCGCCGTCGCCCACACCGTCATGCGACAACCGCTCGTGCCAACGGCGGCTCAGTTCCGTCCGATTGGTTTTGTCGGCCGCGCGGCGCCCTACTATGTCCCCGAGACGGAGGGGGAAGAGGATCGTCAGAAGGACGTGTTTCGAGGAGTGGTGGAGGTCGCCATCGACCGTTTCGAACACGACCCGCAGGCGAACGCCGCCATTATTCGGGCCCGGGTCGTGGAATACCGCAATAACGGCACGACGCCCACCTATGTCTGGCGGCACAGCTCCCAATACGTGCATCTGCAACTCCTCGGCGGGCAGACGGTGCCCGGTGCTTGGCCGGCCAACCAAGCGGTTGCGTTTACGCGCTCCCTCGCCTTGGGCATTGATGGTTTCGTCACCTTTCGGGTGACGGGGTTGCCCAGTCCGCCCTTCTCGTTGGCGGCGCGAGTGTGGTTGGACGGCAGAGAAGACTTTGGCGAAATCGGCGGGGCCGACTATCAGGACGCCGTGCCCGCTGTCCCGGCAACTCCCGCCCTGACCGCCGGGACCGAAGGGAGTGCGTCAGCTTCAACTTGGGAGGAAGCCCGGGACGCTTGGGCGGAAGCCCGGCTGGATGTGCCGGGAACCGGCGGCAATGTGGTGCGCCTGTTCACCCAGCCCGACGTGGCCAACGAGAAGTCGGGCAAGCGGGCCAAATTGATCTTCACGCGTTCCGGCAGCACGGCCTCCGCGCTTGGGGTGACGTTTTTCCCTGCAATTAATGGCAACAATGGGCCACTGATCCGGCGGGGCACCTATGGCACCACCGGCACAGCCGACTACTATCTCGACTGGAGTTCGGCCACCTACCTGGCGGCGGTCCCCACCGACCAGCGGCCGGTGACCGGCAGCACCGGGCTGGTGAGCGTGTTGCCAACCGAAACCACTCCCGGAAAAGTGGTTTTCCCGGCAGGCTCAGCCCGCGTGGTGGTGGATGTGGTCGCGCGACCCGATGATGTGTTTGAGCGTGAGACCGCCTATTTCACCGTGGCCGATGGGGATGGTTATTCGGCCGCCGAACCCAAGGATGCCGCCGTCATCCTCTACGATGGGCCGACATGGACCCTCGTGGAGCTCACCTCCGTGGTATATGACACCTACCTTTCCACCTACAAGCCGGCGACCGCCGCCTTGGGCTGGTCCGTGAATCATGAGGCGGCCCCCAAGATTGCCGGCTGGGCGCAGTTGCCCGCAGTGTATGGACAGGCGGCCTACCAGAGACTGGGCTGGTGGAACTGGTCCGGACCGTCCCTGATAAATGAGGTTTACCAGTCACCCACGCTCGATGCCAACGGTCTGCCGCTTGACCGCTGGCATGGGCTCAGCACGACCACCCCGACTTTGGTCGGGCAGTTTTACCAGCAGGCGGCCAAATGGTTGGTTGGCGGCGGGTTGAGCTATCCCAGCGTGCAGCCTGCCGGTGGCACCGCCTTCTCCACGACCGGCGGCAGCGCCATTTACGGCGTAAGCCCGAACAACACCTATATGGCCGGGATGGCCACGCCCGCGACGGGCGGATTGCCGCCCAAGCCCATGCGGTGGACCGGCGGCACCCCGGTGGACCTAACCGCCGCAGGGGCCAATTTCACCAGCGGCCAGGCCCGCGGCGTGGACAACACCGGACTGACGGTGGGCTGGGTGGAGTCGGGCAGCCAAAAGCGTGGATTCCGAACTTCGAGCGGGGCCATCCTGACGGCTGATACGCTCAATCCTTACGTGGATTGCACGGGAACGTGTAATTACTCTGGTCAGACTTGGAATTCTTGGGCCTACGCGGTTGTTCCCAAGATCAATGTCAGTTCGCCCTATGCTGGTTACGCAGTCGGTTCGGCGACGTGGCTCAAGTTGGACAATGGTGTTTGGGGCACGAAAGCTCTTGAACTGGCAACGTTTTGGATTCCAGGCACTCAACCCTTGGCACAATCCATCGGCTTGCTCAAAACCACTGACGCAAAATCACGCGCCCTCTCGGTCAACGACTTTGGCGAAGTTGTAGGTTGGTCAGGCACCAGCGAGTGGAACGGGACTGGCACAGTGACCACATCCAAAGCATTTGTTTCCCGTGGTATCGGTGTTTATGCCCCGGTTTCGCTGAACGACAAACACTTCGTCCACGGTTTGACCGGATGGGATTTGGCGGTCGCGTCAAGCATCAACAATCAGGGCTGGATTGTGGGAATCGGCCTGAAAAACGGCCAGGCCCGTGGCTTCTTGCTACGCAAACTTCAACCCTGAAACTTTAAACTTGGATTTCCATGAAACTCATTTCCCTGCTTGGGGCGATAACCGCGATTGGAAGGATGGCCTGCTGCCTCGGCCAAGAGTATACCAGCAGCCAAGTGTTTCTGAATCGTGATTTCGACGGCGATGGTGCCTATGATTGGAGGGCAGACATAATCGTGTTCAAGGATACAGGCCCACTTGGGAGTGACATTTATCAGGTTAGAAACCAATTGCGCGTTTCACAAAGCGCAAGGGTTCTGCGCGCCAGCAACACGAGGATTGAGTTTCAGGTTGGCGATCCGATATCTACCAACCGCCCCACATACATCGTCGAGGAATTCGGCGAACGCGATTTGTGGCTGCTTGAATACTATTGGGGTATAGAAATGGAGCCTCTGGTCACACAAGGTGAATTTCGCAGCAGCGCAGCCGTAATTCTGGGCACCAAATACACCGACCCCGACACGCAGGACGTGACGTTGGGCTGGTTCAAGTTCAGTCGGCCGAGCGTGACGCCGGGCACGGCGTTCACGCTGGAGTCATGGGCCTACAACCCGATTCCCAACGAACCCATCCGGGCAGGGTTTCCGCCGGACCTGCCGGCACCGCAGTTTGCCTTCAGCGGGGAGAATTCGGAGAACCTCGACGTCTCGTGGCCGGCGAAGGCATCCATGCTGCGCCTGGAAACAACCGACAGCCTGACGCCACCCGTGCAATGGAAGCCGGTGGATACGGGCGGGGCCACCGCGATCACGCTGCCCGCCGGCGAGGCGCAGGGCGCCTTCTTCCGACTGGTCGCCCCGGAGCTTTGACGAGTGAAGGCTGGGTCCACACAACGGACCGCGGCGGACTGGAAAGTCCGCGCTCCCGCGCGGGCGGCCTTTCCTGTCCGCCGGGCGTTCACGCTGATCGAGCTGTTGGTGGTGATCGCCATCATCGCCATTCTGGCCGGGTTGCTCCTGCCCGCCTTGGGCAAGGCCAAGGCGCGGGCGCAGGGCGTGGTGTGCCTGAGCAACCTGCGCCAGCTCACGCTCGCGTGGCAGCTTTACCCCATGGATGACCGCGGGCGGCTTTCGCCCGCGTGGGCGGACTTCAATGGCGTGGGCCAACTGGCCAGCAGCGCCTGGACTTCCGGCTGGATCAGTTGGGATGGCCCGGCCCAGTATTTCCCGGACATCACCAACAAGGCGCTGCTCATCGCGCCGGGCTCGGGTCGCCTCGGTCCCTACGTGCGGAACCCGGATGTGTTCCACTGTCCCGGTGACGGGAGCCGGTTCAATCGTCGTGGCAAAGGTCCGTCGCGGGTGCGCAGCTATTCCATGAACAACGCCATCGGCGGCCCGGCCTACTTCACCGACAGCACCCGGAACATCCGCCGCTTCTTCAAGGAGGCGGACCTCGAACCGCATGGTCCCAGCCAGTTGTTTGTGCTGGCCGACGAACACGAATTCACGCTCGGGTCCACCGCGTTCTTCATGGTGGAAGACCGGACGCCGGACCAGGCCGTGTGGGAGGACTTGCCTGGAAGCCGGCACGGGCGGCAGGGAACCCTGTCCTTTGCCGACGGCCACGCCGAGCTGCACCGCTGGACCGAGGAAACCACCGTGCCGCCCACCAAGCACCTCCCGGACTCGCTCATCGTGTTTCCCGCCCAGAACAGCCGGGACTGGCAATGGCTGCGGGAACGCACCTCCAGCCGGGCGCCGAAGTAAGTGCGGGGCGGCCGAAAATCCGCTTGCTTCGGCCCGGTCCAGCAGGTGATTGAAGGTCTTAATCCTCCTTGGCCATGAACCTCCGCTGCCGCCTTGAAGCTCCGGACCAAGCTGCCTGCTGGACCCTGCTGGCGCGGGCCTGCTGCTTCTCCCCGGAGGTCATGGCACGGGCGGCGGGACTGAGCGTGGTGCAACTGCGGCGCCGGTGCCGTGAGCGTTTCGGCGAAACCTTCGGCGAATGGTGTCGCCGGGAAAGAATGGTGGCCGCTCGCCAACTCCTGGCCGAAACGGAGTCGGTCAAGCTCACCCTTAACCGGTTGGGGTATGAGCATCGGAGCCAGATGTCCCGAGACTTTTGGCGGGCATACGAAACGACGCCCACCGAGTGGCTCCGGTGGTTTCGGGGGCGGTGGGGATAGGGCTGGATCACCACAGCGCCATGCAGGTGGCGTTGTCGCTGCCCGGGTTTTCCCGCGCGGCCCGATGCCAGCGAAGGTCCGGCCGGGCGCGCCACTGGGCCGCGCCGTCAACGCGGACCAAGTTCACCCCTGCGACGCGCCGCAGTGCCTGCGCGGCCGCCTGGATTTCCCGGGCCTGCTGGAAGTGTTCCGGCGCGTGTTTGGCCCATGGACCGGTCCGTGCGTGGGCGAGCACAATCCGGCTGGTGCAGGCCGCGACGTAGGCATGGTCGGCGAAGAGCACGTCGGCCGGAGCGTCGGTGAGGCGTTGCGGCGAAACCCAATTGCCTGTGACGGGGGCGATGGAGTTGCTCCATGGGGTCTCCGGGCGTCCGCCAAGGTAAAGGTAGCCCAGCTGAACCGACCGGGTGCTGAGCGGCTGCCGCCAGTCGTTCGAGCGGGACAGGAGCGCGTGCAGGTTGGGGCAATCGAGCGAACGCTGGTTCGGCAGACTTTGCAGCAGGGCGTTCCGGACATTGGTGGATACGAGGGGCAGGTAGATGTTGCGGCCGGAGCCCAGGGCGTTGGATTCACCGGCGCCGGGGAGAAAATCCCGGTAGTCGGCCGCATAAAGGCTGGCGGCGAGATGCAACTGGCGCAGTTGGGACAGGCAGTAGGTGCGACGGGCACGTTCCTTCGCCAACGGCACGGCCGACGCCGTGAGCAAGGCCAACAAGCCGATGATCGCGATGACGATCAGCAGCTCGAGCAGCGAGAATCCCTGGCGAACCTGGCGGCCGCCGGTCATTGGGAGTGGCTTTGGATGGAGGGAAATAGAACCGATGGGGCTCCAGCTCGCAATCTGCCATTCCGCGCCGTGGTCAAAGGCGTGGGGCCGCCGGGCGCACCGGCGCGGCCCACGGTTGGGCGCCCTTGGCCTTGAGGCGCCGCTTCCAGATCTTGTCACCGGAGGCGAGGAAAAGCTCGTCGCCATCCTTGCCGCCGAAACAGACATCGGTAGCCCAGGCGCCGGGCTCGGGTTTCTCCAGGATTCCGTTCACGCGTCCGGCCTGGTCGCAGAACTGGACGCCCAGTTCCGTGGCGACGTAAAGGCGGCCGTCGGTATCCACGCACATGCCGTCGGCCCCGGCGCCGCGCGGGTCGTCAGGAAGGTGCAGGTGATAGTAGGGCTGCTTGTAAGCGAGCGCGCCGTCGGGCTGGAGCTGGAAGCTGTAAACGAACTGGCCCAGCAAATCGCTGACGTAGAGCAGTGTCTGATCCGGGGAAAGGCATACCGCGGCCGGAAACTCGATGCCGGTGTCGAGCGTGGTCACCTTGCCGTCCTTGCCGAGGGATTTGACCGAGCGGGTCCGGGGCTCCGTGAAGTAGGTGACGCCCTGATGGGACGTGACCAGCTCCTTGGCGCTCACCTCGGTCGCCACGAACCGCTCGCCGTTGTCGCCTTCGAGGGCCACGAGGCGTTTGGCTTCAGGCTGGGTGGCCAGCAGGGCGCCCCCGGGAGTCTGCACCATCGCGGCTGCACCGCTGGTGTCGGACCGGAGCAACTTCACCGAACCATCGAGGTTGACCCGGTAAATGCGGTTCTCGGGGGCATCCGTGAAAAACATTTCGCCCGCCGCGTTGGCACACAGGCCGGCCGGCAGTCGGTAGCCGCGGCCGACCAGTTCCCAACCACCGGCGACGAGCTGAGCCGCCAAATGCTTCTCGCCGGTGCCGCGGCGGATTTCGGTGCCTGGATAGCCTTTCCACAGCCAGCGCAGGGCGTCGGGGAGGATGCTGCCGCCCTGTTTGCCGTCATGGCCGCCCATGCCCCAGACCTTCTCCACCTCGTAGCCGGCGAACTGGAGCGCGCTGAACATGTCCTGATTGGCGATCCACCAGTTGCCGCCATAGATGTTCTGGTCGTTGAATCCATCCTGCAGGAACACCCGCAACGGCTTCGGCTCAAACTTGCGGAGGAGCGTCGGGTAATCGTTGCCGCCGCGCAGGCCGACATAGGTGCCGATGGTGCTGAAGACCCGGCGGAAGTAGTCCGGTCGCTCCCAGGCCGCGGTGAAGGAGGCTATCGCGCCGCTGCTCGCGCCGGCGATGGCGTGGCCCTCGGGATCGGGCGTGATGAGGTAACTTTTCTGCACTTCCGGCAGCAGCTCGTGGATCAGGAACCGGGCGTAGCGATCGCCCAACCCGTCATATTCGTAGCTGCGGTTGTAGCGGGGCAGGGCATTGGTGCCGTTCGCGGACGGCACCACACCCGGGTTCACGAACACGCCGATGGTCACCGGCATTTCGCCTTTCGCGATCAGGTTGTCGAAGACGATAGGCACCCGCCACTGGCCGTTGTCACTAAGGTAGCCGCCGCCGTCCTGGAAGACCATGAGCGCGGCCGGCTTGGAGCCGTCGTATTGTTTCGGAACGTAGATCCAGTAATCGCGTTCAGTGCCGGGGAACACGCTGTTCGGCCCCGCGTTGAAGGCCTGCTTGAGGACGAAGCCTTTCGGCACGTCCGGCCGGCGCTCGGAATCCGGTCCAAGGCGGTATTCCTCGGTCTTGCCGGCATCTTGGGCCAACAGGATGGACCCGGCGAAAACCAGCGCGAGGGCGGCGGTGCGTGCAGTCGTGAACATGCCGGGAGCAAAGCAGATGCGGGACAACGGAACAATCCGCCACCGGCCTCAAAGCTCGAGTCGCCGCGAAATTCCCGGTAGAGTCGAATCCTGTGACCGACCTGGCCTGGTGGTGGTATCCTGCCCTGTTTGTGACCGGACTCGTCGCCGGCTTCGTGGACGCGATTGCCGGCGGCGGCGGCCTGCTGACCGTCCCGGTGCTGATGGCGACGGGATTGCCGCCGCAGGACGCGCTCGGGACAAACAAGTTCCAATCGTCCTGCGGCACAACGGTGGCCACCTGGCAATATGCCCGGCATGACCTGCTGAAATGGTCCGAACTCCGTCTCGGAATCGCCGCCACCCTCGTGGGCGCGGTAGCCGGGGCGGTGGCGGTGCATTTTCTCAAGCCGGAGATCCTGCGCCCGCTGATTCCCGGCCTGCTGGTGGCCATCGCGCTTTACACCTGGCTCAAGCCGGACCTTGGCCGCGAAGCCCGTCCGCCGCGGATGGCGCGAGCCCCGTTTGCCCTCGGCTTCGGGCTGCTCATCGGCTTTTACGACGGCTTTTTCGGGCCCGGCACCGGCACGTTCTGGACCGTCGCCTGCGTGCTGTTGCTCGGCTGCGATCTGCTGCGGGCAACCGCTTACACCAAGGCGATGAACCTCACCAGCAACCTGGCATCGCTGGCCGTTTTCCTCGCGACGGGACACGTCCGCTTTGGCCTGGGGCTGACCATGGCCGCCGGACAGATGATCGGCGGGCGCTTCGGCGCCAACGCAGCCGTGAAGGGCGGTTCCAAACTGATCCGGCCGGTGTTCCTGACGATGGTCATCGCCCTTGCCGGCAAACTGGCCTGGGACGCGTGGCGGCGATAAAATCGCCGAAATGTTCAGCCGAGTAACATATCCGGGGTTGTCGGGGGCGGTGATCTTGGGCTTAGACTCAGGCCAGTCCTATGCGCCACTCCCGATACATCATTCGCTTGCTGGTTTTGCGGCTGTTCTTGCCCTTGGTCTTTGCGGGAATCTGTCTTTCCCCGCGTCCGCTGGCCGCTACCTACTATGTTTCACCGACCGGCGGCGGTAGCGGGACCGCGACCAATGCCCCGGCGAAAGGCACGGTTGAACAGTTGGGCCTCTGGCTGGGCAACACCAATGCCGATCATCTGGACCTCACCGTGGTGTTTCTGCCCGGCATCTACTCCTTGGTCCGAACCAATGCCCACTTCGACTGGCTGGTCATTACCGGAGACACCAACCGGTCCGTGACCCTCTGCGGACAACTCGCCGCCGACGGCTCCCGGCCGAGACTCATCATGCAGCCGACCAGTTGGGCCCCAACCCGTGGGTGAGTGCCAGCGCCGGTGAACATGCGTTGATTTCCACGGCGCAGGGAGCTTCTGCCGAGGCCCGCCACTATTTGGGGAGGGTGGTGGTGGAGAATTTGGAGTTGGACGGCAACTGGGAGGCGCATGGTTGGCGGACGCAGGGAGCCGCCCAACTGGGATACAAAACTGCCGGCCTGAAGCTCTGGGCGCGCACCGGGCGGTGCCGCAACCTGCTGCTGCGGAATTTCGGTTCGGCTGGAATTGTGCCGGCCAGCTTTGTGGAGGACACCGGGCACGCGACCGAGACCTTTCCGCTCATGACCTACACGTATGCCGAAGGACAGACCGCGATGGAAGGCGACGCCGCCCCGTGACTGATCGAAAACGTGGAGATCACCGACCTGCGGTTTCGGCACAGCGGCTACGCGACGGCGCTGATGCCCCACGTGCTCATGGCCTTCGGGGCGACCAATACCGCGCCGGTCTGTGTCGTCCGACGCTGTGTGGTCCGTGGGGTGTCCCCGGCCATTGCCTCGGGCACAGCCGGCATCGAGGGGACCATTACCCTCAACGGCTCAACCAACTTGGCTGGCTGCCGGCAAAGCGGCCGGATCACCTTCGAGGACAACGTGTTCCTGAACGCTGCCACCGGCATGAACACCGACACCGGAGCCGTGGGCCCCATCGTCTGGGCCAACAACGCGGTGTTCGACGCGGCCATGGCGGTGCAACTGGGCACGGCCAACGCCGGTTCCGCCGGCCACCTCCGCTACGATTTGAACAACAACCTGATCCGTCTCCGCGGCCGGCTGCCGTGGCGTGACTACAGCGACGGCTGCGCCACCAACAGCACCCTCTGGGGTTCCGATCCCAACCTCGGGCTGGGGCGTTGGAACTACTACCCGGCGACCGGCCTCAAGGTTCAGGGCATCGCGTCCAACATCGCCCTCGGCAACAACCGCTTCACCATCTGGCCCGCCGACCAATTCAACTTCGAGGTGCCCGGGCAAAGCACCAACGCCCCGTGGATGCCCATTTGGGTGCTCGGCAGCGACGTGTTTTACAGTTGCGCTGACTTTGCCCGCCTGCGCCTTCCCGCCGGCCGGGTGGACCTGTGGAACAACCTGATCTCCACCACCGCCCTGGACTTCACTGGCACCCATTCGCCCGGCACCTTCAACCTCGCCCAGTTGCTGACCAATTCCGCCCCGGCCTACACCACCAACCGCCTCGCGTTGACGGCGCTGCCAGCGGGCTTCCAGCCGCAGGGACGGGTCGAGCGCCAGTTTGCCCGCTGGGGCAACGTGACCAACACCAACCAGGTCGCCCTTCCCCGGCTGAAAGCGGTGCAGGAAGTTCAGGTCGGGCAGGTCTCGCTGGTCAACGGCACCCTGACAGTGGTCGCCCGCGCGGTGGAACACCGCACTCCGGCCTTTGCCGGCCAAGGCACCGCTGCCCTGACCAACGGCACGGTGCTCTGGCTCAGCAACCGGGTGGAGTTGCCCGGCGGCTCCGTGTGGACCACCAACCTCAGCGCTCCCCTGGGTGCCAACGGCCTGGCGACCTTCACCCTCACCAACCTGGCGGGGGTTCACGGTCTCTGCCGGCTGGTCGCGTGGCTGGATGCGCCGGGAACCCCCGTGGCCGACACCGTCGCCAGCCCGCCGACCAACGCCCCGCCCACCGACCCGATTTCCTATGACCCGGATCCCCCGGTGGTGCGCCCGCCGTGGAATCCCCGGGTGCAGCCCAACCGCGGGGTGCGCCCCGGGCTGGCCCGGGCGGCGGTCCCCACTTGGATCGAGAAGCGCGAGTTTCCGGCCGCCGGCGGAACCGTGACCGGCGCCCTGGAACCCGACACCGACGCGTGGGCCAGCGCCACCATGGCGCTGGGCACGGTGGTTGAACTGACCGCCACCCCCGATGTGGCCGACGACAAGAACACCGTCGCGGCCAAACGCGCCAAGCTCATCTTTACCCGCAGCGGCGACGTGGCCGCGAGCCTGACCGTGAGTCTCAGCCTGCCCACCAACACCGTCTTCCGGCCGGACGGCACCGATCTGACCGCGACCTACGGCGGGGCGGGCGACTACACCCTGTCCGGCGGCGGCTGGACGGCGACCAACAGTTCCCCCGTCACCGGTGGCACGGTGACTTTCCCGGCGGGCACCAACCGGATCGAGGTGGCGGTGGTGCCCGTGGTGGACAACAAATGGGAAAACAACCTGGTCGTGGCCCGCCTGCTCACCGGCCCCGGCTACGCCTTGAGCCCGACGAATTCGCTCTCCCTGCTCATCTACGACGGCCCCTACTGGACGCTCAGCGAGCTGAACTTCAACAGCCAGGGCACGACGATGGACAGCGCGGCCTGGGCGGTGAACGACGCTACGTCCGCCCAGGTGGCGGGCCGGGGCACCTACTACGCCGGTGGCAACTACAACACCGTGGGCGGCTACTGGACCTCGCCCGGCTACACGTCCTTCACTCCGCTCTACGGCTCGACCTATTACGGCATCAGCACCAGCCCGCTGAAGCTGGCGGGGATTGATGGCAACAACGCGGCGCTCTGCACCGGCTCCAGCAGTTGGAGCGCGTTGCCGTCCCTGAGCACCAACGTCGGCAGCGGTGCTTACGGGATCAGTGCCGACGCCGTTTACGTGGCCGGGTTCAGCCCGCTGACCAACGGCGTGAAGCGGCCCGTGGTGTGGGTGAACGGCAGCCCGCCCATTGACCTGGCGGCCAACCTGGGTGCAACCCGTGCAGGCACCAACTACGCCGTGAACGCCAGCGGCGTGTCCGTCGGCCAGGTGCAATACACCGTGGGTGGCAGCACGGTTTGGCGCGGCTTCAGAACCATCGGCGGCACCAATGCAATTGCCACCACCGGCGATGACCTGCCGCCGCCGGGAAGCGCCCCGACTAATTCAGTCAGTAAAGGTATGGGGCTGAATTCACTTGGAGACGCAATCGGCAGCTATCTGGATGAGCAACTCTTCGAACTCGCTGGCCATTGGGTTTCACGGGGAACCAACTCTGCGAATGCAGCTGCGATTGGGCTGTCGGTGTGGCAAGCACCTGTGCCGCAGGGGAGCAAAGATGAAACTAGTTCTGCCCTCGGGATAAACCCAACTGGCTGGATTGTAGGGTGGTCCAAAGAAGCCACCAATACCTCAAGCCGAGCCGTAATGAGATGGGGGCCGTCGGCATCCACACCTTGGAGGGATCTGAACGACCGACACTTTGTGCATGGGCTTACCGGATGGGATTTGGAACAGGCTAAAGCGATCAATTCCGCTGGCGTTATCGTCGGTAACGGGAAGCTCAATGGAAATTCTCGGGGATTCATTCTCACACCTCGCCAGACTGGAAACTAACCGTAAGCTGACCATGAAACTCACTGCATTTTTCTTTGTCGCAATCGGCTTTACGGCAAGCGCTGCGTGCGTGCGCCCAGCCGATCAATTCGGCGTCGAAACTCTTGTCCTGTTTGACGTAGATGTCGATGCCGTGACTGATCTCAAGCTCGACCGCTACTACACTGATCACAGTGGAGGCGGGCGAAACCTGGCGACCGTTGGCTACACTTTGGCACCAACCGAGAGCCTGACTTTCTTGAGAGCCAATTCCGTTGGGCTGGGCTTTCCTACGGAGGCGCCAATCTCTTCTGCCAATCATGTTTATCAGAATGCAGCTCAACAGAACGCCATTGCGCTAAACGGCTATTGGATCGAAGAGATCATTCCCGGCACGGCAATTTACGAATGCTCGGATAGATCTGGTGTCGAGTCGTTTGGCAATCAGCGCGAAGCCCTGTTGGGTTACCGCCTGAACCTGGACGACGGCCCGCACTATGGGTGGATTCGTTTCACGCGGCCGGACACGGAACCCAGCACGCCCTTCACGGTGGCGGGTTACAACTACCACCCGCTGCCCAACGAACCCATCGGCGCGGGCCAGCCGCCCACCCCGCCGCCGGTCAACACGACTTACGACGAAGCCGCCGGCACGCTGAGCCTGAACTGGGACGCCCGCTTCCCCGGCGTGGCGTTGGAATACACCGAGAGTCTCACCGAACCGGTCGAATGGCAGCCCGTGCCGGACGCCTCTGTGCCGCCGGTGCTGCTGCCCGTGCCCGAAACCGACCGCTTCTACCGCCTGCGCACCCAGTGAGAGGATTCGCGTCAATGCGGGCCGTCGCGGGTTGGAAAACCCGTGCTCCCGGGCGGGCGGACTTTCCAGTCCGCCGCGGGTTCACGCTCATCGAGCTGCTGGTGGTCATCGCGATCATCGCGATCCTGGCCGGGCTGCTGTTGCCCGCCCTCGGCCGGGCCAAGGCGCAGGCCCAGGGCGTCGTGTGCCTGAATCAGCTCCGTCAGCTCACGGTGGCTTGGCACGTGTATGCCGATGACAATCGGGGGCGGCTGTCGCCCTCGGAGACCATCGTGGGCGTCCCCGGACTGCCGCGCTGGGTGGACGGGGTGATGAGCTACGTGGTGGCGGCCAGCCTGGACGAGATCACGAATCGCGCGCTGGTCGTGGCCGAAGGTCCCGGGCATCTCGGACCCTATGTCCGCACGCCGGACGTCTTCCGGTGTCCGGCCGACCGGACCCGGACGAACATCTGGGGGCGAAAGGGACCGCTGCGCACGCGCAGCTACAGCATGAACAACTACGTAGTGCAGGGCGAGGCGGTGGGGTTGAGCGACGGCGAACTGAGCCTTGATCCCCGGGCCTTTCAGCGGCTGGAGGACTTCGGCCGCGCCTCGGTGTCCGGCACCTACCTGTTCCTGGAGGAGCACGAGGTGACGATCGCGGGGGGATCATTCCCGCTGTCGTGGGTGCGGGGGCCGCAGGCGTTCTGGCCGGGGCACCGGCCGGCAGGAAGGCATCGGGGCAAAGGTTCTCTGAGTTTTGTCGATGGCCACGGGGAGGCTCATCGGTGGCAGGACGTCCGGACAGTGCCGATGGCGAGGAACTGGGAGGAGTTCACCGCGGTGGACTTTAGCGGCGCCAGCAACCCGGACTACCGTTGGCTGTGGGAACGGACCCGCCAGGCCGAATAGTCCGGTCGCGGCTCAGCCCGGGAAGCCGAGAAGTTTGCGGTCCTTGATCATTTCGGCGACCTGCGCGGGCACGCTAGCTTCCCAACCGGGCTGGTTGGTCTGAATCTGCGCGAGCACTTCGCGGGAGAAGATGCCCATGTGCGCCTCGTTCACGTCCCGGATGGGCTGAATGAAGTGGTTCTCGAACAGGTAGTCGTAGAGGTGCTGCAAGTGCGGCGCGACGCGCAGGTTGCCGGCGGTGATGATGGCCCCGGTCTTCGGGTCGCGCAGCGGGTAGGCGTAGAGCTTCAGGGCGTTTTTGAACATCCGGCCGAAGGATTCCAGAATGCCACCATCGAGCTCGGCGTAGTATTTTTCGTCGAACAGCTCCCGCAGGGTGGGCACGCCCATCACAATGCCGATCGGCATCCGCGTGTGCCGGAAGAAATACGAGGCCAGGCGGAAGAACTCGCCGTAGTTCGAGATCATCACCGGGTGTCCCAGCGTCGCGAGGAGGTCCGCCCGGTCGAGGAAGTCCCGGTGGTTGATCTTGCCCTCCACGTTGAGGTTCTTGAGCGTCAT
>CAIWAH010000406.1 GCA_903910585.1 uncultured Verrucomicrobiota bacterium | reverse complement strand
CGCACGCCGGCGCCGCCGGCACCGTGGTCGTAGCGGGCGGAAGCGAGCAGGAAGTTGCGGAAGCCGGGGAAGTCACGCGGCGGGTCGGCGACAATGAACGGCGCGTAGTTGGCGTTGGCCTGGTTCCAGAACTGTCCGCCCTGCATGACGTGCGTGGTGCCGCCGCGGCCCCAGTAGCTGCGGCAGTGGGTCATGAAGAGCTCGCCGTGCTCGTCGTAGTCGAGACCCCACGGATTGCTGCCACCGTGCGCGAATACCTCGAATTCGTGCCGCACCGGATGGTAGCGCCACACGCCGGCGCGGAGCTCGGTGCGGTCGGCGTCCGTGGTGCCGGGCTTGCCGATGTGCGCGAGGTTGAAGACGCCCTGGATGCCATAGAGCCAGCCGTCCGGGCCCCAGAGGAAGCTGTTGAGGCATTCGTGCGTGTCCTGGTAGCCGAAGCCGTCCAGCAGGATCTGCGGCGCGCTGTCGGGCACGTCGTCGTGATTCTTGTCGGCGATGAAGAGCAGTTCCGGTGCGGCTCCGACCCACACGCCGCCGTGGCCGACTTCGAAGCCACTGACGAGATTGAGTCCTTCCGCGAAAATCTTCCGCGTTTCAAAACTGCCGTCGCCGTCCCTGTCCTCGAAGATGACGAGCTTGTCCTCGCCCTGACCGGCGGGGCGCTTGGTCGGATAGCTGTAGGCTTCGGCGACCCAGATGCGGCCGCGTTCATCCCAGGCGAAGGCGACCGGTTGGTGCAGGTCCGGTTCGCCGAGCACGAGGTCCACCTTGAAACCCTCGGGCACATACATCTCGGTGACGGTTTGCTGCGGGCCGGTCTTGCCGGGGCGAGGGACCGGATTGGGCTTCAGGTGCTGGAGCACCGGACTCGACTTGAGCCGATCGACGTTGGGCAACGGGTCTTCGGCGCGAATCGCGGCGCAGGGCAGAAACATGGCCGCAAGCAGCATGGGCAGTTGCCAGAGGCCCCGGGCGGCGGGCAGATCAAGGCAGCGGAACTTGGGCACGAGATGCCGGCGAGGAGGCTTCATCTTGGATGCGCGAAAGTTCGCACGAACCGAATCCAGCGGGCAACCGGCGTTTGCCGAGTATGCAATGTCAGGGACGTTCTGTCCGTCGCTTGCTTGTCCGGCACTCCGCGGGCCTGACTTTCTCCGGGATGATGATGCCCTCGGCGAAGAGCCGCCGCCGTTGTTCTTCGGCCCCGCCCGGGAACTTCGGATTCAGCGTCCCATCCGACTTCAGGACCCGCCACCACGGGGTGATCCGCCGGCGGCCGTTCGCCTCGTCTTCGGCGGCGGCGTGGGCGGCGATCCACGTGAAGATGCCGGCTGTGATGGGGCAGCAGACGTCCACCCCGTGCTTCTTCGCGAGCTTCGCCCGCAGGTCATTGAGGGTGGCGGTTTTTCCCTTCCGGATGGTGCGAATCATGGCGTCCACCTCCCGAGGGGCGGGGACCACCATCGTCCCAGTGCCCCAGCGTTGCGACAGCTTGCCCTCGATTCTGGCCGTTTTGGGCCGGTCCTTGGAGTCGGCCAGCTTTTCGCGCCAGGTTTTTGGTTTGGAGGCCATGGTGCTGCCGGGAATGGGCGACAGACTCCGGCTAACGCTTTTCGCCAAAGCAATACACGGAGCCGTCAGCTGCGCCCACGACGATGTGACCTTCGACCACCGCCGGGGAGCTTTGCACCGGCTGGCCGATCTCGTAGCTCCACAGTTCCTTGCCGTCCGCCAGCGAAACCATGTAGAGGCGCCCGTCGTCCGAGCCGACAATGACCTTGCCGTCGGCGACCACCGGCGAGCTGTCCACCTTGCCGCGGGTGGCAAAGGTCCAGACCGCCTCCCCGGAGTCGCGCTTGAGGCAGTGGATCCGCTTGTCGCGTCCGCCGACGATGACCCGATCCCGGGTGACTGCCGGTGAGGACATGTAGGGGAAGGCGCGGTCCTTGTAGGTCCACGCGATGCGGCCTTCCTTCAGGTCCACGCAGAGGAAGGCGTTCTCGTAGTGGCCCACATACAGCCGGCCATCGACGAGCGCCCCGGAGGCCGCGATGTAGGCGCCCGCCTCGATCTCCTTTTGCTTCGTGCCCTTGAGCACATCCACGACGTGGACGATCGCGTCGCAGCCTCCGAACGCGGTGAGCCCGTCGCCGATCGCCGGGGAGCCGTTGATGTAGTTGCCCGTCTCAAAGACCCAGTTCGTCTTCCCCGACACCGCGCCAAAGCTGTAGAGCTTGAAATCGTAGCCGCCGACGAGGATCGCCTTCTGGTCGCCCGCCTGAACCCAGTTTGGACTGGAAAGGATTTTGTCCTCCAACCCCTGGCTCCACAGCTGCTTTCCCTTCCCGGCTTCCAGGCAATAGACGTTGGTGTTGTCGGTGCCGAAATACACCCGCCCGTCGAGCACCAGGGGCGAGGACTCGATGCCGCCATCAGATTTGAATGACCAGACGGATTTCCCATCCGCGAGATTGAGGCAGTGCAGATTCGAGTCGCCGGAGCCGAAATACACCCGGTCACCGACAATGGCCGGCGACGACTTCACCTCGGAACCGGTCTTGGCGGTCCACCGGAGGACGGGCTTTGCGGGCACTCTGGCATCCGTCACGCCCGTCAGTTGGGGATTGCCCCGGAACATCGGCCAATCCGTGGCCGAAGAACCCCGCTGGGCGAGACAAAGCGCCGCCAGCAGGGCGGCAAACCGGAGAACGGCTCGGAACGGTGGCTTCACGGGCGGGAAGATTGCGCCCTGCCCGACCGGTGGCAAACGAATGGAGACTGAATGGTCGTGTTCATCGGAACGTGTGGGCCTCGGCATTTGCAGATGAACGAGGAGACCTGCGGCATCCGCGGAGCCTACTTCGCCGACGGACCGATGTAGGACTTGGCGATCACCACGTTGTCGAACCAGACGACGTTCGTGGAGTGTTTGGTCCAGCGATCGGTGAAGTAGCTTTCGAGCGTGAGCGCGTTTGCCTTCAGACTCTCCGTCTTACTTCACGTAGAAGCGCACGAACACCGTGTCCGCCGGCTCGAACCAGCGCGTGAGGCCGCCGCCGGTGTCCTGGCCCAGATGCGCCTCCACGCGTAGCGCCCGCCGGCCCAGCTCGGTG
>CAIWAH010000405.1 GCA_903910585.1 uncultured Verrucomicrobiota bacterium | reverse complement strand
GGAGGTCGAAGTGTTTTGGTCAGGACCGGAGTCTATTGTTTCTGTATCCATAATGATTGCGCTGTCGGAGTTTTGTGAGCCGCGCTGCGGCAGTTAGTGAGGGTCAAATTGCGTCCAGAATGCCTGGGATGAGCGGCGCATGGCGTCGCGGTACTGAAGCAATGTCTGGAGCCGGTGATCGAGGTGGCCCGTGCGGTTCCGCGCTGGCTGCGGATTCGTGGATGAGGCTTGCCCCCAACCCGGTTGGTGAAGGTTGCGGTAATCGCGAACGAATTCGCGGGTGATGGAATCCAAGCGCCGCTGACGCTTCGCCACGGCGCGAGGTCCCGCGATGACGTCAATTTGTGAAGGCACCCCGTCAAAGCGGCTCAAGGCCCTCCAACGAGCATCCGCCTGGATGAGCATCCAGTGACGCTCCTCCGGGTCCATGACTCGTTCCGGAGGAACGTAGAGGTGAGGTTCACCCAGAAAGCTCTCAATCGAGAGGCGTTGACGCTCCCGTCCCTGGAGATCCCCAGTCAGTTGGAGCGGCCCCCGGCGAAGCGCACGAAGAGTCTGTTGGTTATTCGGCGAAACCGATAAAACGAAGTCCCGGCCATGGTTCCAGTCGAAGATGCCCGGGTCTTGCCGGGCAATGGTCTTCAGCTGAATGGCCGCGCCAGCACCCAGGCGAAGCCGGTGTGGCCGCCCGATGTCCCCGCCGTCACGGTTGATGAATCTTCGCCGCCCGCTATAACGGAATGTCCCGGCAAGGACCACAGCATAGGCCCAGTAACTGGTTACAATGCGCGGTCGAAGGGAACCGCGGAACAGTTCCATGGAGTCACACAAGGAGCACTCCGCACCGGGATCCCCGCCCAAGGCAGGGTCGGTATTGCGCGGACAAACCTCCGGGTTGTTCCGGTGAATCTGGTGGTGTGCAATCGTGGAGATGAACCGCTGGTCCGAGCCGAACCGCAGAAAACGGAGATGGAACCGGTCACCAGGTTCGATGCGCAGCTTTGGCGCGTTGGCAGACCAGCCTTCGATTATGGCGACGGCCTTCGCGCGGTACTTTAAGCGCAGCGCAGTCGCTTCTTCTGGATTGGCAGGCATCGGCTGCCACCAGGGAATGTTCAGGAGCGCATCGAGAGATTCCTCGTCGGCAACGGGACAGCCAATGGTGCTGACCTTGGGCGCACGTGACGTGAGAGCTGATGGATGGGAGGCTTGAATGGGATCACTCATGGCTGGGTCGGTCGGAAATAGAGAAGGCTCTGGGTAAAATTGGTCTCCGGGTTCACGACACCGGGGAGATGCATGGGGCGGAGGGGATTGAGGCATTTGTCGCCAAAGCCAAGGCCAGTCAGGCGTTCTTGGAGTCGGTCACGGACCGCGGGCTCGTCCCACTGCGGTCGCCATCGACACCATCCTTCCAGACGGCATGGACTCGCGGCGACAATCGCAACGAGGGGAAGATGTTCCCGGAGTAGGAGAAGGAGTGTCGCCTGAACCGCCACGGGCTGCCGCGCAGCAACGAGAACCAGAAACCGACGGGTCACCTGCGTCCGCTTTCCAAGCGTGCAACAGGCAGATGGCAGGGCGTTGGGAATGATGAACGCCTCGCGGCCAGGCCTCAGCCGAAGGAATTCACGAGCGGCTACTGTGCGCCCCAGACGAGTGCTCCGCTGCGAGGGTCCAAGCCAAAGGATATCGGCAGAAACGAACTGCCGGATCAACTGGTGCCCGTCGTGCTCGTTACTGTCAGGGAGCGCCGCACTGAAACGGTACAGCTCGGCTGGAGCCAGTGGCTTCGCCTTTGCGGTCGTAAGAAGCCCACGCCACTCGTGGCGCAACGCCAACTCATCAATGGACCGCTTGGGACGGTCACTTTTCTTGTCGGACTTTTTGTTCATCGGGAGAAGAAAGGGTTCCGGGCAAAGCACAGCCCGGGTGTGTTGTTCACGTGGTGGATAGGGGCGGAAAGAGTGTCGGCCAGCAGTAGCTGGCCCACTGGCCGGCACCTTGTGCTGTTACTCGGGCTGGCGTCTGTCAGCCTCCGGAGGCGGCGCGGTCACCAGCTCTTTAACGGCCGGCGAATAGCCGGTCACAATTCGCAGGGCTTCGAGTCGATACTGCGGGTCTCGCTCGTGACCGATACCGCCCGTGTCGAGGATATCGACTGCTTCGAACCAGGTCATAGCTGCCTCCCCTCTACTTGGGATTC
>CAIWAH010000404.1 GCA_903910585.1 uncultured Verrucomicrobiota bacterium | reverse complement strand
TCGGAAAGCCCGAAGCGGACGTCCGTCTGCGACTCGCTGTCGCCCGGCGAATAGACCGTGAACCGCCAGACATCCGAGCCGTCCTCGAAGACCGTCCGCTCGCGGAAGGCCGCGGGGTTTTCCAGCCAGTCGCCGACGGTCTGGGCCGCGGTGGCGACCCGCATGGCCTCCTGCACGCCGCTCAACGCCACGAGCCAGGCCTGTTCACCGGCGGCGCTCGCACTGGCCGCCGTTTCTTCCGAGCGTGACCGGAACAGCAGGCTCACCGTGACCATCGAAAGCAGCATGATGAACACCAGCACCGCCAGCAGCGCGAAGGCCCGTCGCGAGCGACGCCCGGACGCGGGCGACCGCGGAATGACCGGGCATTCCGCGTTCCGCATTCCGCGTTCCGCATTCCGTATCCTCACGGGGGTGAAAGAAGTTCGTCCGCAACGTCTTCGGGGCTCCTCACCGGCATCCCGGCCGGGAGGAACACTACCCGACGAAAGGCTCCGAGGGGGTATTCGTCGGGCATGCCTGAATCCGCATCGGCATCCAGCGCTTCGACACCGGGTTCCGCCGGCGCGTCGGTCGCCAAAACAATCTCCACTCCTGGCGGAGGCGTCGAATTGGTCCAACCAGTGAGCCATTGGGCGCCGTCCCAGTAGCGGAAGCGGACAAAATGGATCAGCTCGGTGAGGGGTTCGGCCACGCGGTTGGTGGGAGCGGATTCAAATGCGGCCGGCACCACGATGCGGGTGGTAGGTGCGTTGGTCAGGTCGGGCGGGGCAATGGTGTTCCGCAATGCCCGGGGCGGCCCTTCGGTGCGATCGAAGCCGATAACGGCCTGGTTGGTGCCCGCGTTACCGATGACCGCCGCATAGGTCACCCGGGTCAGGCCCGGCGTCGCCCCGGCATTGGGCATGGCCAGGGTCGGGCGGACAAAGCTGAGCGAGCCCGCTTCGCCGATGAAGTCATGCCCGGAATCCGGCTCCGGCAACGCCTCGCGCAGGTCAGCGGCCATGCGGTCCAAAAGCAGGCGGACGGTGGAGCAGCGTTCGGATTCGGCGAGGATCTGGTTCCGGAGATCGGCGGCCTGCCGGTAAAAGAGCAGGGCCACGATCAGCAGCGAGACCACGATGCCGATGGCGAGAATGACTTCGATCAGCGTGAACCCTGCCCTGGGGCAGATCCGTCGGCGCACGTCCGGGTTGGGGGCCGGCGCTTTCATGGGGTCGAAGGTGAGCCGGCCGGTGCGTTGGTCACGGCGCGGACCGGCAGGATCTGGGTCAGCCGCTGAACGATCGGCCGAAGGGAGTGCCGGATGATGACTTCGGCCCGCACTTCGGCCCGCACCTGGGTGGCTGTCACGGTTTCGGATGATTCCGCTTCAAGCGGGGAAACGGCGAGTTCCCACGACCAATCCTCGAACGGGGCATCACAGGGCCGGGGGCTTTGGGGCGCCAACGGACGCTGCCCCAACTGGATTTCCGCGAGCGTGCTGCTGGCCAGATTGAGGGCATGGAGGCCGAGTTTCTGGCGTTCCACGCTTTCGAGGGAAGAATTCAGGGCTGTCGTGGCGACCGCGGCGGCGGCCACGAACAACGCCAATGCGAGGAGCACTTCCATCAGCACGGCTCCGGACTTCGGGCCTTGGCAACGTTTTGAAAACGGTCGGCAGTTCACGGGGTTGCCTTTCCCGCTTCGCCCGGGGTGGCCCCGTCGAAACCCAGTTCTCCCTCGGCCGGCAGTTCCTCCGTCGCGCCGCCGAACTCGTTCTCCGGCGCGATCCATTTCCGGCGGACCGTCCCGGTCAGGCCGGCAAGGATCAGTCGCACGCGTCTCCGGTCCTCGGGTTCGACCGAGACCAACTCGAAGTCCGCGGAGTCACTGGAACCGTCCGCATAGAACACGATTGGAGCAGGGGCCCCGTTGGTGCCGGTGATACCTGCGGTCGGTTCGGCCGTCACCAGTTCCGTCGGCTTAGTGGTGCCTTCCCATTCGCTGGCTCCGCCGACGGCGGCAATTCCGTTGGTGAACGCGGAGAAGGCGTCGGGCGGGCGGGCTTCGAAGCGCACGAGCTCGTTGAGCTGTTCGACCAAGGCCGCAGCCTCCGGAAGCGGAACGAACTTGCCCGGTTCGGTGAGCGGGTCCGGCTCCCAGAGGACCTGGGTGCCGGGCGCAAGGTCGGGCGTCGCCGAAACGGAATTGGTCGAGGATTCGGCGGGCGGGACCGGTCCGGCCTCGGCCTGGAACCGCACCTGAACCCGTCGCCCGGTGGAGCTCGCTTGGGCGCGGGCGAACCGGAAGAGGGATTCCACCTGTCCGGCGCCCTCTTCAAGTTGGGCGCCGCG
>CAIWAH010000403.1 GCA_903910585.1 uncultured Verrucomicrobiota bacterium | reverse complement strand
CATCGCCTACAAGATCGCCGCGCACGCCGCCGATTTGGCGAAAGGCCATCCCGGCGCGCAATACCGCGACAACGCGTTGAGCAAGGCGCGCTTTGAATTCCGCTGGGAAGATCAATTCAACCTCAGCCTCGACCCCGTCACCGCGCGCGAATTCCACGACGAAACCCTGCCGCAGGACGGCGCGAAGACCGCGCACTTCTGTTCCATGTGCGGCCCGCACTTCTGCTCGATGAAGATCACCGAGGACGTCCGCAAATACGCCGCCGAACAAGGCGTCACCGAACAAGAAGCTCTGCAAAAGGGAATGGAGGAAAAATCCCGCGAGTTCACCGAGAAAGGCAGCGAGCTTTACGCGAAGGCGTAATTTGAGAATACTCCCTCAATGCAGACGATTCGCATCAAGGTCGCCGACCTTTTCGCATTCGAGGGGATGACGCCCTCGGATGACCTGACTGCGATTTCTGTTCTTGTCGTCAAAAAATACGGATTCCTGCCACAGCCAATCGTCGTTCAAGTCGAAGGCGATGAAGTAGTCATCCAATACCCTGAGGAATCCACGGCGAACCAAACCGAAGCCGCCCGTCTCGCCGAACGCGCGGGCAAACGCGCCGCCGAGGGCAATTACGAAAAGGCAATCGGGATTCTCAAACGGGCTTTGGAACTGCAGCCGACGCTGAACACCGCGCGTCGTGATTTGGCGATGGCCTACGTGGAAATCGACGACGTCGAAAATGCCACGAACCACTTGATTGAAGTTCTCCGGCTGAATCCCGGCGATGCATGGAATTGGGTTGTTCTGGCAAATCTTTATATCCAGAAGAATCACGACAAGGAAACCGGCGAAAAATTCCTCCGCAAGGCGCTGGAGCTAGCGCCAAATGATGCATGGGCATTGAACAGTCTGGCCGCGCTGACGCACGAAAAAGGCAAGTCAGACGAGGCCATTTGTTTATTCGAGAAGGCCATTAAATCGAAACCGGAGTTCGCCAACGCTTACTACGGTGAGGCCATTGTTCACGACTCCGCTCGAAAGCCGGAAGCTGCTGTGGAAACGCTCAATCGAATGTTCGCCCAAGCCAGGATGCAGGATGCACGTTCGAAGCCGGTATTTGATGGTGCGCGTCAGCTCTTCGCCAAGCTCCAAGCCGATCTCGCGGAGCGCAACCAGTCGGAAGCATTCAAGGTGGTTCAGAACTTAAAAGCTCAGATGGAATCGCTGTCTGGCTATCCGATTCGGATTCAGGAGGAGAACTTCGAAAGCAAGATCGGCGCGACGATTCAGATGGCGTGGAAGCATCAGCGCGACTTCCACTTGGTGAAGATAAGGTCGGATTACCCCCCCCATTAGTCTGTCATTTAGAGAGCCACGAACTCACTCATCTCAAGCTCGAATCCGAGGCACGCAAGGCCGGGAAAAATCTGTTCTTCGCGACCACGGCCAAGACGCGGGAGGCCGCCATCCGGTCTGTCGCGGGTGATGTCCGCAAATGGGAGAAGGCGGGATACCCGGAAGAGAAGATCACAGAGATAACGCGGACGCTCGTTGGCGGGCTTTGCGAGTTCCTGTTCAACTGCCCGCTCGACATGCTGATTGAGCGGCACATTCGCGATACGTTCGAACCGCTCCGTCCGGCGCAATTCCTCTCTGTCCGCAAGCTGGCACTGGAAGCCTGGCAAACGAACAGCAATCCGGAGATTCGCCGCCTCACACCGCGGAAGATTTTCCAAGCCAGTCTCGCGCTCAACGGTGCTTACGGTTTGTTCCTTGATGATCTTTTCCAAGGCGCATCCGCTTTCGCCGCGCCGTATCGCAGTCTGGAAAACTTCGCCCTGTCGCAGAAGCTTTGGAATCACTGGCAGGACCGCAACAAGAATCTTCGGTCGGGCGACGAATACCGATTGGTGGACGACTTCGCGGACATGACCGGATTGCGCGACTGGTATGAATGGCGGCCCGATCCCGGTTATCACGAGGTCAATGCTGAACCGCTCAAACAGGGAACGACAAATCCGGAACTTCTCAAAGCAAAACAACCTGCAGCCGTTTTCTATTTTCTCGACGCGTTCAAGCGATTCGATGCGATGACAGCCGAAGAGGTCCGCAACGTCGCGTTTGAAATCGCCCTCGCCGGCCGCAATGGTTTGGATTACGCCTCGCCTGACGAGAAATACGAACTGCGCTCCCTGCCCGACCGGAAGTTCTCCGGCCTGCACCTCATGTGCCTCATGTATGCGGGATTCAAGCGCGTCGCGCCAGAGCATGACCTTGGCATGGATTTGAACGACCCATTCTTGGCTGCGTTGGGATTATTTAACGCTGACAGGGAGAAAGGAGGGTGAATGCTGCTCACCGTGGCTGATTTTCGTTCGCGGGTTGCGGCGTCAATGCCAACTCTGGTCCATCAACTGCAGGAGTTGACCGGGCGGCAGACGCCGGAAGAGGCTGAAGCTTGGAAAAGTTCATTGCCCAAGGTCAGCAAAGCGTTCAGCGCGCCAGGCTTTCAACCCCTCCACCTCTATTTCGGAGAGCGTGGAAATCTTTCGCTCGAATACCGGCTTCCCGCGTCGTCTTCTTGGTGCGACATGGTGTTGCTCGGGGCGCACCAAGGAAGACCTGCCAGCGTAATCGTTGAGTTGAAGGATTGGATGACACGCTCCGACAAGCCGGGCGCTTTTGAAGGTTTGATGATGCGACACACAGGCGTGACGCTCCACCCATCCGACCAGGTTCGAGGCTATACGGAATATTGTCGGCGTTTTCATTCGGCGGTTTTGGACTCCAGCGCGAATGTTCACGGCTGCGTTTTGTTCACACGTGAAAACTACTTCGGTGCATACAAGCAGTCGCCGAACGACGGTTTGGTGCAGGACTATCCATGTTTCGCCGCCACGGACGGAGTGATCGATCCGGCTTTGATCGAATACTTCAAGCAGCGGTTGACCGAGCCTGATGAGGATTTCGCCAAACGGTTCGAGGCTGGCGGTTACCGACAGGACAGGAATTTCGTCCGACAAATGGCGGAACAAGTGAAGGATGCCGCTGGAGGACCGTTTGAGTTGTTGGACAATCAACGCTTGGGACTGGCGCTGTGCCGTTCCGAAATCGAGAAGGCGATCTTCCGCGCCGATGGCACTGTCCGGAAGACCGTGATCATCGTTGACGGCCCTCCCGGATCTGGGAAATCGGTTCTTGCCGGGAAGATTTGGGCGACACTGGCAACGGACGGTCGAATTTCCGGTGGTAACTTCGTGATGACGACAACCTCGAAGGCGCAGGAAACCAACTGGCAACACATCTTCGAGCAAGTGGCGCAAAGCCGCGGCGGCGCTGGGGTCGTCGTTGCCGCGAACAAGTATGCACCGGAGACCATTCCGGGCCTTGGCCAGTGGATGAAGCGCTATCCCGGAAAGTTTGATGACCCGATGGAGTGGCGGAATCACTGCAAGCTCATTGGAAAGTTGCGTGGCGGGAGTTGGATGCCAGATGACCAGATGCTGGTTTCCGTCGTTGATGAGGCTCATGCGCTGATAAATCCGGAGCATTCGGATGCGCGCACTCAGGCTGGGTGGCCGGTTAATCTCGGCCCGCAGGCCTACCACATCATTCGCGGCTCAGTCGTTTCGATCTTCCTGCTGGATGGCGAGCAGAGTTTCCGCGAGCGCGAATCCACCGCCATCGACGACATCAAGGCTTGGGCAAAGGAGCTCGGCGCGGAAATGCCATCCATCATCAGCCTGGCTGGCGGCCAGTTCCGCTGCGCCGGCTCGAAGGAATACGTTGAATGGATCGACGACCTCTGCGCTGGGAAGGATGTCACAAGCTGCGTTGAGAAGGCGAAGCCATGGTCGGAACATCATGACGTCGAAGTAATAAACGAAGTGGCTTTTGCTGCGGAACGCTTCACTCCTGCCGGCGAACCGCTACCCGCGCTGACCAAGCGTGGCAAATTGGAATTCCGTATCTTCGATACCCCTTTCGAATTGGAAACTGCGCTTCGCGAGCGCCTCAAAGGGAAGGCCACGGCGCGATTGGTTGCGCCATTCGCGCGGAAATGGGCCACGAAGGGCATCGCAGAGCCGCATGATCTTCCAGCCGACATGCTCGACTTCCATATTGAAGTGGGGACGGGGAAGAAGAGCCAAGTTTGGTCACGCCCCTGGAATGTTGTTCCCGGTGGAGTCGACTACACACACTTCATCCAAGGGCCGCCTGGCAGTCGAATCAAAGAAGACCCGCTGGCAGAGGTTGGTTGTCCCTATGCCGTGCGCGGTTTCGACTTCGATTACATCGGTCTGTTGTGGTTGGGCGATCTCAAATGGCGCGATGGGCGCTGGAGAGCCTTTCCGAAGGAAGTCCACGAAACCGGCCTGACGCGAACGCTACAGCGGGCGCGGCGCGAACACGAACAAGATGGGCCGAACCATCAAGCTCTCGTGAAGAAAGTTCTGCAATCCTACCGTATCCTTCTGACGCGGGCCTTGAAGGGAGTCTACATTTGGTTCGAGGACAAGCAGACGCGAGAGCACATTCGGGAATCGCTCGGGCTTTCTTGAAGATTGTTTGACCGAGTTCACCGAAAAATTTTAACGCGAGTCGAATTTGAAAAGTTTTGCCCAAGTTGAACCACGTTATCGCCACGTGCCCATGCACATGATCGAGGAAAACATGGCGAAGCAGCTCGAATGGTGCGGCGAAGCGCCGTTCTACACGCTCGGCCCGCTCACCACCGACATCGCGCCCGGTTACGACCACATCACCAGCGACATCGCCATATCGTCCGACCATGATATTGATGCCCTGAGAAAAGCGATTCACCCATGAAGACCAACGGACCCGCCCGAAATGCCACCAAAACCCCGCCCTTTGTGTTGCGCGCCGAACGCGCCCTGCGCCGCGCCGCCAAGAACGTCCAGACGCAGAGCCGCGCGTTGAAGCTTCCGGTGGTGGTTTGGCAGGACGGCAAGGTGGTGGAGAAGCCTGCT
>CAIWAH010000402.1 GCA_903910585.1 uncultured Verrucomicrobiota bacterium | reverse complement strand
TGATGTCCTGATAGGCACCCATCAGGAAGAAGCCGAGGTGATACGCTTCCTGCGCGCCGGCGGCATTGGTCCGCAGCTCGTGGAGCGGCAGCGAGTCGCGCACGTCGCGCAGGTCCACGAACTTGTTGATGCAGCCGTCGGAATCGCAGGTGATGTCCACCAGCGTGCCCTCGCGCGTCGGACGCTCGTCGAGCCGGTCAATGGGCATGATCGGGAAGAGCTGGCCGAGCGCCCAGTGGTCGAGCAGCGACTGGAACACCGAGAAGTTGCAGAGGTATTGGAAGCCGAGCGAATCCTCGAGCTTGCGGATCTCGTCGGGCACGTAGGCCTGGCCGCGGAAATGTTCGACCACGGCCTCGGAAATCTCCCAGTAGAGCGTCTCGATCTTCGCCTTGTCGGGCAGTTCGAGCACGCCGAGCGTGAACATCTGGTGCGCGTCGTCGCGGCGTTCCTGCGCGTCATGGAACGCCTCGAGCTTGTTGAGCTTTTCCAGGTTGTCGCGCAGGTAGAGCAGCTCTTTCACGATGCGGTGCTCGCCGTCGCCACCGGGCGCGAAGTGGAAGTCCAGTTCGGGCGGCGTCTTGTCGATCGCCCCGAACACCTCGACCAGCAGCACGCTGTGATGCGCCACCAGCGCCCGGCCAGACTCGCTCACGATGTCCGGATGCGGCACGCCTTCCTGGCTGCACACGTCGGCAAGGTAATAGACCACGTCATTGGTGTATTCTTGGAGCGTGTAGTTGGTGGACGAATCGAAGGCGCTGCGGGAGCCATCGTAGTCCACGCCCAGACCGCCGCCGACGTCCACGAACTCCACCGGGAAGCCCATCTTGTGCAGCTTGGCGTAGAGCCGGCCGGCCTCCTGCACGGCCTTCTTCACGGTGAGGATGTCCGGCACCTGCGAGCCGATGTGGAAATGGAGGAGCTTGAAGGCGCCCAGCAGGTTCTCCCGCCGCAGCAGCTCGGTGGCGGCAAGCAGTTCCGTGGTGCTCAGGCCGAACTTCGCGTTCTCACCGCCGCTTTCAGCCCACTTGCCGGCGCCCTTGCTGAGCAGGCGCGCGCGGATGCCGATCATCGGCTCCACGCCGACCTGTTTCGACACCGCGATGATCTGCTTCAGCTCCTCCAGCTTCTCCACGACCATGATCACCTTCTTGCCCAGCCGGATGCCCTGAAGCGCCAGCTTGATGAAGGGCACGTCCTTGTAGCCGTTGCAGATGATCAGCGAACCCGGCTCGCTCTGCAGGGCCATGCCGGCGTAGAGCTCGGGCTTGGAGCCGACCTCCAGGCCGAAGTTGTAGGGCCGGCCCGCCTCGAGGATCTCCTCCACGACCTCACGGAGCTGGTTGACCTTGATCGGAAAGACACCGCGATAGACGCCCTTGTAGCTGCATTCCGCGATGCTCGTGCGGAAAGCCTCGCTCAGCGCCTGCACCCGGTGACGGAGGATGTCCTGAAAACGGATCAGCAGCGGAAACTTGAGCCCGCGGGCCTTCGCCTCCTCGACGATGTCGGTCAGCTCGACCCCGACGCCGTTCTGCAACGGGCGGGCGACGACATGGCCGGCGTCGTTGACGTCGAAGTAACCGGCCCCCCAGCGGTCCACGTTGTAGAGCGCACGGGCAGCGGGGATGGACCACGGGCCGGCGGCGCCGGGGACAGGCGAAGCAGATTTGGAATCGCTCATCGAACGTTGCTCAAGAGGGGCGCACTCTAGGAACGAAGTCGCGGCTTTCAAGCGGTGCGTTGTTAAAGTTGTCCAACCGGCATTTCCCCGGCGCCCTGCCATCTCTGCCGAACGGAAGCGCGATTGCCGCTTCCGGCGGCATCCGCCCACCGCGGGCAGTCCGCGGCGCAACTCCTGTTCCGCCCGACCGCAATCTGTGGTTCCCTCCGCGCACCGATGAACGTCCCGTTCCTCAATCCCGGCGCGCAGTTTCACACGCTCCGGACCGAAATCCTCGCGGCCGTCGAAGGCGTCCTGGCCAAGGGCCACTACATCCTCGGGCCCAACGTCGCCGCGTTTGAACAGCAAGCCGCGGCGTTCTGCGGGGCGAAGTTCGGCATCGGGGTGAACTCCGGATCCGACGCGCTGACGCTCGCGCTCCGGGCGTTGGACATCGGCCCCGGCGACGAGGTCATCACCACGCCCTTCACCTACATCGCGCCGGCCGAAAGCATTCATCAGGTCGGCGCGAAGATCGTTTTCGCGGACATCCATCCGCGGCGTTTCACGCTCGACCCGGCCGAGGTCGCCCGCCGGATCACGCCGCGCACGAAGGCGATCATCCCGGTCCATCTTTTCGGTCAGGCCGCGCCGTTGCGGGACCTCGAACGCTTCGGCCTTCCGCTCATTGAGGACTGCGCCCAGGCGATTGGCGTGAACTACGGCGGCCGTCCGGTCGCCGGCCATGGCGTGCTGGGCTGCCTGAGCTTCTATCCGACGAAGAACCTCGGTGCGTGCGGCGACGGCGGCCTGGTGGTCACCTCCGACGAGGCGCTGGCGAAGAAGCTGCGGATGCTGCGCGTCCACGGCATCGAGAAGCGCTACCACCACGATCTGCACGGCTACAACTCGCGCCTCGACGAATTGCAGGCCGCGATCCTGCGCGTGAAACTGCCGCACCTGAACGCCGGCAATGCGCGCCGGGCCGAGATTGCGGCGCGTTACAATTCCGGCTTCGCGGACCTCCCGCTGGAGTTGCCCGAGGTCCAACCCGGCAGCACGCACATCTTTCACGTCTATGCCCTGCTGAGCGACCGGCGCGATGAGCTTCAGGCACACTTGGCCGCAAACGGCGTGCCCACGATCATCTACTATCCCGCGCCGCTGCATCTGCAGCAGTGCTACGCGGACCAAGGGTGGCGGGCCGGGGATTTCCCGGTCGCCGAGTCGGTGTCCCGCCGCATCCTGCCGTTGCCAATGTATCCCGAACTCCCCGACGAACAGGTGGACTGGGTGGTGCGGCAGGTGCGGGCGTTCTTCGGGAAGTGACCCGGGGACCCAAGGCGGTCGGGTGGAATCAACCGATCGTTCCACCCGGCTGGGATCGTAGCAGCCGACGTGAGGAGGCTCTGACCGATTCACCGAAGTGAGACTCGCCCCCTCGTATCCTACCTCCGCCGAAAGAGCGCGAGCTGAGCGGGGGTCAGCGGGCGTTGCGCAAATAGACGTGGGCGACGCCCGCAAGGATCAGGAAGAGCGTGACGAACAGCGCGATCGTGCGATTGCGCGCGACCCGGCGCTCGTGCCGCAGCGGCCGCAGCCCGTGGATGCTGCCGGCGGCCAGCATCTTCGTAAGCCGCGGATTGTTTCCGGTCGGACCGCGCAGGTGGTTCAGCAACCGCTGCCACGCGGCGCCCACGTCCCATTTGCGGACCCCCAGGTCATTGAACTGCCCGGCCGGTTTGGCCGCCGGGACCGCAGGGGGCGGGGGCGTCAGTGGCGGTGCGAAGGGCGCCTTGTCCACAGGACTCACCGGCTTCGGGGCCGCGGCCGCCGGCGGTTCCTTCTGCAGGCGGCCGAGCTGGGCCTGCAAACGGACCATTTCCGCCTCCAGCTCCTTCTGGCGGACGGTCAACGGGTCTTCCGATTTGCGGGCGAACAGCGGCATGGACAGCGGCGGGCGAACTATGGCGGCGGCCGGCTTCAACGCCAGCGGGAACCCCTCACGGCTTGCGCAGCAGAATGGCGAGGAAGACTCCGAGCGCGACCAATGCCACGGCGGCGATGGGCCAGGTCAGGGCGAGGCCCAGTTTGCACAGGCGGCCCAACGGCAGTTCGGTCAGCGAGGCGAGCCCGCCGGCAACGGTTTCCTTCTCCAGCTCGGCGGGCGTCTTGCCGTCAATCACCGGCCATTTCAGGCGGGCCGCATTGTGTTCGAGGCGGGCGTTTTCGATGGTGGTCAGTGCGTGGGTGAGCTCGCGTTCCCAGGTGGTGTCGGTCCACGATTTCTCGTCGAGCCGCTCCACGTTGGCGAGGGCCTCGCGGAGTCCGGCGAGCGTCTTGGACATCTGTTCGGCATCGCGGCGGGCCTTGAGCTCGCCGGCGTCCAGCAGGCCGACCCCGCGGGTGAGCGCCTGGAGCATCTCGGTGCGTCCGTGGCTGAACTCGCTCCGGCGGCGGCGCATCTCGTCGAGCGCGGCCCGGGCGCGTTCGAGCTGTTCCTGCGTTTCGCGCAGCTTCGCGAGCTGCTGCTCCGTGCTGGTCAGCTGGCCGGAAAGCTCCTCGGTCGTCGGCGCCCGGCCGGCGGCGGCCGCAGCGGGCACGGCCGGACGCGGGGCCGCGTAATCGGTGTCCTCAAAGTCGGTGCCGTCGTAAGCCATGGCGGAGCTTGGTTTTCGCCCGGCCAATTTCCAATGGCCAATTGCTCACAGGCATCCCGCTCACGGCGGACTGCCTGACATTGGGTTCGGTCCTAGCGATAGTGAATGATGAGGCGATCGCCCTCGAGGCGCACGCGTTCGATCACGGCTCCGTTGAGTTGCAAAAATCCGGCTTCATCAGCGACCGGCCACGCGGTGACGGTCTTGGCCTCCTGATCCACGACTACCGATTGCCAGTTGCAGGGCAAAAATGGCAAAGGGCAAGGGAGCGGATCGCGGTGCGAAATCGGGTAGAACAACAACGCATCCAGGTCGGCATCCCCCTCGATCACTCGGTAGCGGACCGAGCGAAATGTGCCCCACTGAAAACTCGCCACCTCGGCCTCACCCGGCGCGCGAAAGGGCAGGTAATCAAAGGACTCCCAACCGCCGGTCCCGTCACTCGTAATCTCCCCGACTAACCGGGTGGTGGCCTGGGGCTGTGCCGGATCGCTGGTCACCACTTCGAGCACGGCGGAGAAGCGATTGGTCCTGAGTCCGTCCCGGGCGACAATCGCCACGGCACCATAGTTCCATTTTCCAGCCGGGTCGAAATCGCGGGTGTATTGATACCATTCGCCCGGTCCGTTCCAGCCGACCTTGTAGTTCTGAATCATCGTGTAGTCCGGCCGCTTCAGGTGGTCCGGGGCGGTGAGCGGGATGATGTCCACGTTGCCCAGCGGTTCCGGTGCGGTCGGCGGTTCGCCCATGACGATTCCGGACTCCGCCCAGCCGTTGCGATACGCATTGCCGAAGTCGAGGGGATCGGGGCTGGACTGGCTGACGAGGTGAAAATCAACGCCCGGCAAACCGTCCTTGCCCGCAAAGAAGGCGCCCGCCAGCGGCATCACACTCGCCTCCGGCAGGGTCTTTCCGCCTCCGAAATTGAAGTCCTCCGCCTCCACCACGAAGGCGCCGACCATGATGGCGCGGGATTCGTCATCCGGCAGGCTGCTCACGGTGCCGTCGGCGTTGGATACCTCCACGTAGTAGTCGCCGACGTGTGCAAGTCCGGCATTTGCTATGACTAGGGTCGCACTGGTGCCGTCGGGGATAGCGCTTTTGTTGTGAAACCACTGGTAAGTCACCGGCAAAGCCGATGCGACCTCCACGCTGAATGTGACCGTCCCGTTGAACTGAAAGTGCCGGGTCGTCGGACGCTTGGTGATTACCGGCGGTGCGGCGCTGGCCAGAAGCCATGCACCCAGGCTCAGAACCAACAGCAGCCAGCCGCGGAAGAATGGAATCGGGGTCACGGTGGAGTTCATGCAATTGCGCGGCGAAACCGTCCAGCGGATTTCCGGTCCGACCGCCGGCCCAACCAAAAGTCGGCGAAGGTGGTGCGGAATTCCCCGCCAATCCTTCCGGACCGGTCAGCCTTACAGCTCCGTGGTCGCGACCTTGCGAAGTCCGAGCCGGAGCGGCAGCCAACCGGCAAGATAGCTGAGGAGCACGAAGATGACCCAACTGGACACCGCCTTGGCCGGGGCAAATTCGCCGGTCATGTCGGGCTTCCAGCCCCACGGACTGCTGACCGCCAGCAGCACCACGCCCACGAGGATGTAAACAAAGCTGAGCACCAGGCAGAACGTGCCGCCGAAACCGCTGACGATCTTGTTCGGATTCGTTTCCCGGAAGTTCGGATACAGAGCACCGAGACCCACCGCGATGGCGTTGAGGGTGAAGGTCATCACCGTCACCGAACCGCCGAAGAAGGCGGTGTGAACCGCATCGAGACCGAGCATGGTGCAGGAAAGCAGCACCAGCCCGAGCGTCACCGCGAGCGTGGCGAAACTGGCGAGCCAGAACTTGAGCCACACCACACGCACGAGGCCGATCGGCGCAAGGCCGACCAGCCAGACGCGCCGGCCCTCGAGGGAGAACTGCGGAAAGACGAAGCGAGTCGTGAGCGTCGCGAGGTTCAGGGCGCAGGCGCCCATGTTCAGGAAGCTGACCAGCGACAGCCAGAACGGCGAATCGAGCTGCCGGGTGAAGTGGCGCAGGTTGATGATGTAAACGCCGAGCAGGCCGAACAGCATCGCGGTCTGCGCCCACTGCGTGGTGTCGCGCCAGAACATCCGCATGTCCTTCGCAACGAGCGCCCGCGTGTCGGGCGCCAGCACGCCGCCACAGCCCAGGAGGGTGTCGAGCCAGTCGGAGCGGGGCAGCGGCAGGCGCGAGTGCGGGCCGGCGATCTGCCGCGCGGCGCGGGCCTGGAACCAGCCCCACCTCTCGAAGAGGCCGCCACGGCTGTTCACGCGGTTGGACGCCTCGTAGAACGCGGGCCCGAGGCGCTGGCAGATCAGCTGTCCGAAGAACAGCGCGTGGCTGAGCATCACCAGCGCGAAGAACGTCGCCGCGCCGAGCGCGCCTTCGCTCCAGTTCTGCACGCTGGCGCTCATCCAGTAACTGGGCAGGAACGGGAAGTTGGCGAACCGCGTGTTTTCGAGCAGCCGGTCGATCACCGCGAGCACGCGTGCATCCAGGTCCTCGTCGGTGACCGGCTGGGGGCGGAACTGGAAGATCATCAGGGCCACCAGCGCGACAAGGCCGGTGACGAGCAGGACCTGGAAGCCCTTGCGGTCGAGGAAACGAGCCAGCGTCACCGAGGCCCAGGCGCCACAGACGCCCGGGAGCACGATGAACAGCGCGAGCAGCACCAGCACCAGCGGGTAAAAGTGCCACGCGACGTGGTTCACCAGGCCGTAGGCGCACAGCAGCGGCGCGATCAGAAAGACGAACGCCCACGAGGCCAGGAGGGTGGATTCCACGAACTTCCACTGGAAGATCGTCTGCGTGGGCACCGGCAGCGAGAGCAGGAAGGTCGTCTCGCGGTTCTTGAACAGGTTGGTGTAGCTGATGACGAGGTTGGAGATGAGCAGCAGGCCGAAGAGAAACGCGAAGAGCACGAACAGCAGCCGCTCGACCAGCAGGCCGCCCAGTCCGGGGAACTTTGAGATGAACCGCAGGCCGCCGTAGAACAGGCCGAAGGCGAGTCCGAGGTAGCCGACGAGAAAGGTCCCGATCACCGCGAGCAGGAACCACGATTGCTCCCGCAGGGCCAGCAGCCGCCGCCACGAGGAGATCGCCGCGATCCGCAGCAGCAGCCGGAATGGCGTCGGGCCGGCGAAGACCAAGGCCGCCGGGTTGGGAACGGCGGCGTTCATGGGACGGCCCCGTTGGCGGAGTCGGTCCGGACCTCCTCCTCCGTGATGGCGAGGAACGCCTTCTCCAGCGCCCCGTCCGTGCCGGCCCGGCGACGGAGTTCCTCCGGTGTGCCCGCGGCGACTATGCGGCCGCGGTGGAAGATGCCCACGCGGTCGGCCATCTCGTCGGCGACGTAGATCTGGTGGGTGCTCATGAACACCGTCATGCCCTGGAGGGCGCGTTCCTTGAGCACGTCCTTCACGATCCGGGCGTGGTGGGGATCAAGGCCGACCATCGGCTCATCGATCACGAACACCTCGGGCGAATGCAGCAAGGCCGCGGTGATGGCCACCCGCTGGCGGGTTCCATGGCTGAGTCCCTCGATGGGCTTGTGCAGCCATTCCTGGAGACTGAAGCGAGGGATCAGCTCGTCCGCCCCGCGCCGGATGTCCGCGTCGGACATGCGGAAAAGCTGCCCCGTGAAGCGGATGAACTCCCACGGGGTGAGCTTGTCGTAGAGGAACGGAAAATCCGGCACAAAGCTGAGCCGGGAGCGGGCCTCCAGCGGCTGCGTCTGCACGTCGAACCCGGCCACGCGCGCGCTGCCGCTGGTGGGCTTGATGAGGCCGACCAGCATCTTGATGGTCGTGGTCTTGCCGGCGGCGTTCGGACCGAGCACGCAGAAGAATTCGCCCCGCGGCACCGTCAGCGAAATGCCGTCCACGGCGCGGACGTCGCCGAAGTGCTTCACAAGCTCGTGGAGCTCAATCATGGGGACGTGGCCGGTATTTCCCGCCGCAGGGTCGGGATCTGCTTGTTCACCAGCACAAAGGTGTCGGGCAGCTGCACCTTGAGCACTTCGCCGGCGCGGCTGAGGTAGAGCACCATTTCGTAATTGGCGAAGAGCGACGCGCTCAGCCGATACACCCGCACCCGGCTGCTGCCGACCCGGAGCCAGTCATTGCGGGCGCGCCACTGGAACGACTGCCGGGCCGAATCGGCACCGAACTGGTTCAGGTTCTGCGCCAGCGGACCGGGCAGCAGCAGGGCATACGGCCCCAGGGCGGCCTTGGGATTCGAGAGATCGCGCATCGAGAAGCGCTTTTCCCAGTGCTCGCTGCCGTTCTCGTGCCGCAGCTGCACTTCGTCCTGTCCCTGCCGGGCGGTGAGTTCCCACGAGGCCGGACGCTGCTGGACGCGGATGTCCCATTCGACCCAGTTCCGGTTGGTGTCGAGTTCGAGGTGGCTGATGATCCGCCAACGGTCCGCCGGCATTTCCCCGGTGAGAATCAGGTCGGCGTCCAGGTTGTATCCGGCAGTCTGCACCATTCCCTCCGGTGCCGCGGCGGCGTCGGCGGTGCCGGGCGCCGCCTCAATGAGCGAGGGCTTCCATTCGAGGGTGCCGATGAAGGCCCCGTGATGCAGCACCTGAAGGCTCGACATGTCGGGAGCGTTCAGCAGGCGATCCATCACGGTCTCCGGATTGACGTCGGACGAGGTTTCGCGTCCCCGACCGAACTCGGCCCGCCAGAGCAGCACGTTCATCACGACCCAAAAGGCCGAAACCAGGATGAAACTGACGCGCCCTGCCATTGCTGCCGTGGTGTTTACAGTTGTTTGACCATGCCGCGGGACGGTCGTGCCGGCAACCCGCTGAATTTAACGAGCGCGGTCACTGGGCGGGAAGGTTGATAACCTGGCCCACGCGCATCTGGTTTGGCTTCAGACCGGGATTTGCGGCCAGCAGGGCCTTGGTGCTGATGCCATACCGGCGGGCAATGCCGGACGGGGTTTCATTGGCCGCGACCTTGTGCGTGCGCGCCGTGGGCGCCGCAGTTACGGGGTTCGCGGACCGGCGGACCGTTTCCGCCACCGGTCCCGGACGATTGGCGGCCGGCGGTGCGTTGGTCTGAGGCGGGAAAAACGGCGGCGGATTGGTGGCGGTCACGCGGAGCGCCTCGATGCCGGCCATCTTGCGCAGGGTGCGGTTTTCGTCTTCCAGGACTGCGACCCGGACGCGGAGGGAGTCCACGGTGGTCTGCTGTTCGCGCCGGCCGACGGAATCGGCGTATTTCGCGGCGATCTGCAACTCGCAGTTCTTGAACAGATCCTCCACCCCCTGATCGCGGAAACCGGGTTGCCGGGCGGACTTGAGGCGCAGGTATTCGGTGTAGTGGTGGGCCGCGACGATGAAGTTCTTGGTCTGCTTGTAGTGCAGGTCTCCAAGGGCGAGGTGGGCCGCGGCGCTGTTGGGGTTGCTTTGCAGCGAATGGGTAAAGCTCTCGATGGCCTTTTCCGTTTGGCCCTGGATCTGCCAGTTGAGTCCCCGCACGAAGTGGGGTTCCCGCTCTTCGTCGCCGGTCGTGCGATTGAGCAGGTCGCAGCCGGCAGCGAGCAACCCCAACGCACAGATGGCCGGAAGCCAGCGCCTCCTCGTCTCCCAAAGCATTGGGCGACACTACGGACGGACTCCCGGTCGTCAATCAGCCGGGCGGCCAACCCAGCGGCCGTCCGCCCAAAATGTGGCAGTGGAGGTGCGGCACGGTCTCACCGCCATCCCGGCCGTTGTTGAAAACCAGCCGGTAACCGCCCTGGGCCAGGCCGAGTTGCCGGGCGACTTCGGCTGCCTTGAGCAGCAGGTGGCCAAGCGTGGCGGCATCGTCGGCCGCAGCTTCGGCGATCCGCGGAATGGGCCGTTTGGGCACGATGAGCACGTGGACAGGCGCCTGCGGCTTGATGTCACGGAAGGCGAGCACGGTGTCGTCCTCGTAAACGATGTCCGCCGGGATCTGCCGGGCGATGATGCGTTCAAACAGGGTCATAATGAGGAACGCGGGGCGACTGCATTCTGCGACGCATCGGGAAGGAGGAGGGAGCCAATCACACCACAGTCTGACTCACATCGCCCCGCGTTAAATCCAACAGCTACCGGATCACCAAGGCCGGCGGACGGGAAGGAGCCTCCCGCTCATACCAGCCCCGGATCATTTCCAAAATCCAGGCCGAAGTCCGCTCACAGGCCGGGCACCAGTGTTTGCGGCCGGTCAGCCGTTTGACACAGGTCCGCAAGCCCCGGATCTCCAGGCGCTGCGGCGCGGCGGCGAGCTGTTCGCGGAGCAGGGTCCGCAACTTCTGGCAGAACTCCAACTCGCCCGCCGCTCCCCCCGTGACCGGCAACGCACCCAAATCAGCCACCCGGATGTCCGGCTCGGACGCTCCCTTCACTTCAGCGGAAAATCCCAGCCCTTGGAGCACTCGGGACAGCATCGCGCCAAACTCCGCGATGGTGACCGTGTTGCGTTCCAGTTCCTTCCGGAAGTAATGCAAGACGGCCGCCGCAGCGTGTTTCAGCAGCTCCGCATCCACCAGACCGGCACTGTCGCCAATCACCTCAAAGGTAAGCTCCTCGACGCTTTGGGGCACAAATCCTCCGTCGGCTTGCGCCACGAGCAGGCAATCGTCCCTTAGGGCAATCATGTGACGTTCAGGTGGGAGTTCCTTCGGCTTCCGGAATCAGGGCCATCTGCCGTTTGTCCGGCGGCGGCAGCGTGGCCAGCCGGTTGATCTCCTCGACGAATTCCCCGACTTCGGCGAATTCGCGGTAGATGCTCGCAAACCGGACATAGGCAACCCCGTCAATGGCCCGCAGCTCCCGCATGACGCGCTCGCCGATCTCCTTGGCCGGAACTTCCCGGTCATAGCGCTGGCTGAGCTCCTCCACGATCCTGCCGACGGCACCATCAACGGCTTCCTGGGAGACGGGCCGCTTGTCGCAGGCCCGCTGGATGCCGGCACGAAGCTTGTCCCGGGAGAACGGCTCGCGACGGCCGTCGCGCTTCACCACGGAAAGCTCCTGATGCTCAATTTCCTCGTAGGTCGTGAACCGTTGCTCGCAGTTCAGGCATTCGCGGCGACGCCGAATGACCGAGCCTTCCCGGGAAGCTCGTGAATCGATCACTTTGTCATCTTGGCAACCGCACTTGGGGCAACGCATAGAAGGAACCGGCCCACTACCGGTTGAAGCTGACCAACAGCTAGCCCACAGCCGGTTGGGGCGTCAACCTCTTTGCCCGGAAAGTTATCGGCAACGCGCCCGTCGAACCGGCCGGCCCGGTGGATCCGACTCCCGGGGCCGAAACAGCGCCCACCTAGCCTCTTGGTCGATGCCGTCTTCGGTATTCATTGATGCCGGCCAGCGAATCGTTCCGGGCCGAAGTCGGACTCCGGCCTGTCGGATTCGGCGTGATGCGCCCCGAGACGACCGCTAGGCTTTCGGCCGCGATGCCCACCCACCCCAACCCAATCCGATCCTTGCTCCGTGTGCTGAGTTGGATCGGGCTGGTTCTCGTCTTTGGGGAAGCCACGGGCGCGCCTGCCTCATTGCGGGTGGTGGGAAGCGCCGGATCGCAGAAGATTGAATTCCAGCGGGATGCCGGATCCGGACGGCACTACGTGCGCGCGGCGAAGCGAATGGAAGATTTGGCCACCGGCTACTTGATCGGAGTCCTGCCGCCATCGGGACCCACTACCGGTCAGGTGGAGGTGCCTGCCGTCTTGGGGGCATCCGAGACGCTATTCCTCCGGTTGGAATCGGAGCCGCCTGCCTCGCCGCCGTGGCCCGGTCTGGTTTGGGTTCCCGCCGGCACGTATTGGATGGGGTCACCGGCCGACGAATATGGCCGCGATGACGACGAATCCCCGCTTCACGAAGTCACGATTTCCAAGGGCTTCTGGATTGGCTCCAAGGAAGTGACGCAGTCCGAATACCTCGCGGTAGCCGGAACCAACTCCAGCCATTTCACCCCCGGCAACGGTTTTGCCACCACTCTGGAACATCCGGTCGAGCAGGTCAGCTGGTCCGACGCGACCAACTATTGCGCCCTGCTGACCCGGCAATTGCAGAGCGCCGGCAAACTGGCGGCCGGATTGCGGGTGCGGCTCCCGACCGAGGCCGAGTGGGAATACGCCGCGCGGGCCGGCACCTGGACCGCCTATCATTTCGGGACCGGGCTTACGACCAACCTGGCGAACTTCGACTGGAAGTGGGAGCACGACACGACCAAGGGCTTCATCCACCACCCCGACAACCCGATTCCCGGAATGACCTTGCCCGTAGGCAGCTTTCCCGAAAACGCCCTCGGGTTGCACGAGGTTCACGGGAATGTCTGGGAATGGGTTTCCGACTGGCATTCGCTCTATTCCGCAGCGCCCGCCATTGACCCCACCGGACCTCCAAGCAGCCTCTACAAGGTCCAACGCAGTGGCGGCTGGCACATCTTTGCCTGGCATTGCCGTTCCGCGAACCGGAGCATCAAGGTGCTCTGGTGGGAACGCCGCGAGAACGTTGGCTTCCGTGTAGTCGTGGAGGCAGACCCGGCCGGGAATTGAGCCCGTTCAGACCGAAACCACGTCGCCCAAGCGCGGGAGAATCGCACGCACGCCAAATCGCTGACGCAGCTTCTCCGCCAGCGGCTCGCGGCTGCGGTCTTCGCCGTGAGTCAGGACCACCTTGGGGCGGTCTCCGGCGACCGCCTCGAACCATTTCAGGAGATCGGTCTGCCCGGCGTGAGCGCTGAAGCCACCCAAGGTATGGACCTGCGCCCGCACCGGTATGAACTCGCCGAAAATGCGAACCTCCTTCTCTCCATCCACCAGGCGACGACCGACGGTTCCGACGCCCTGATAGCCGACGATGACCACGGAGGTGTCCGGACTGGCAAGGTTGTGTTTGAGGTGGTGGAGAATCCGACCGGCATTGCACATCCCGGAGCCCGCCAGCACCACGAGGGGGCCGGCGAGATCGTTGATCCGCCGCGAAGCTTCGGAGGAAGCCGAAAGCACCAGCGTCTTCAGGTCCTGCTCCAGCGGCCGTTTTGAAATCATCGCGGTCATCTCATCGTCGAACAGTTCCGGATGATCCTGGAAGATGCGGGTGGCCTCGATCGCCATCGGGCTGTCGAGATGAACCGGCACCGGGCGCAACCGCCCGCTGCGGAACATCGCCGCCAGGATGGTCAGGATCACCTGCGCCCGGCCGATGGCAAAGGTCGGAACCAGCACCTTCGCGCGACGGGTCACCGCCTGCTGCATGATGGCTTCAAATTGCCGGATGGTTTCGGCGAAGGGCCGGTGGTCGCGGTCGCCATAGGTGGATTCGAGGAAAACCAGGTCGGCGTGCCGGAACGGCTCGAAGTCGCGCAGGATGGGCGCCCCCTTCGGTCCGAGGTCACCCGAGAACACGATCCGCCTGGGGCCGGCCGGATGGGCCACCTCCAGCTGGATGCTGGTCGAGCCCAGCATGTGCCCCGCCTCCACAAACCTTGCCTTCACCCCGGCAGCAACCTCCACCGGTTCCGCGTAAGGCACCGGACGCATTCGCCCCAGCACGTCTTCCACCTCCTCCAGCGTGTAGAGCGGTTCCAGTTTTTCCGCGGCGCCCGGATTGTGCCGGCGTTTTCGTTCCAGGTCCGCAAGCTGGACCTTGGCCGCGTCGCGCAGGACCAGGGCGGCCAGTTCAATGGTCGCCGGCGTGCCATAAATCGGCCCCTGATAGCCGGCCTTGGCCAGCAGGGGCAGCCGGCCGGTATGATCCAAGTGGGCGTGGGTCAGCAGAACGCCGTCGAGGCGGGGTGCATCCAGCTGTTCGGGGAGGACATTTTGCTCCTCACATTCCCGTGAACCCTGAAACAGGCCGAAATCGACCAACAGTCGGGCGGAACCCGTTTCGACCAGATAAGCCGAGCCGGTCACATCGCCGGCGGCTCCAAGCAGGGTGACCCGTGGTTGGGAATCATTCATGGTGCAGGAGGAGGAATTGCCTGCGCACCATCGGACGGGAGCGGGGCGAATCCAAATTGAATCTGCCGCCGCGTCGTCCACCAACGAAAAAGGCCGCCAGCAGGCGGCCCAAAAGACTGTTCCCAGCGCCGACTACTGGGTCGGCGAACTCACGCCGGAGAAGGCAATGAAGAGGAAGACAATGATGGCAATGACCAGCACCGCACCGACCGCGAGGAAGATCTTGTTGACGTTGTTGTTCTTCTTCGCGAACGCCGAGTTCTTCGACATCACGACCGTCTGACCACCGCCCGCGTCGCCGAGCTTCACCGCGGGCCGGGCCACGGTCGTGTCCTGCCGTTTGCCGGTTTCATAGCGGAGCTCGATCTGCCCGAGCCGCAAAACCTGACCGGGCCGGAGCGTCACTTCCTTGTCCGGCGCCAGCTGGCTTTCATTCACGAACGAGCCGTTGGTCGAGCCCAAGTCCTTGACGACGATGTCGTCGCCCTTGGAGTAAACCTCGCAGTGATGGCTCGAAACGCTGGGCTCAGGAATCGAGAACTTGTTGTCATCGACACGACCGATCGTCGCCTTGTCGGCGGTGATCTCAAACGCGCGGTCATTGAAGCCCGCGGTGATGACAACTAATTTAGGCATAAGGCAGGGCGCGGTGTGTTTACCGTCTGCAACGAACTTTGGTCAAACGGTTTCCCGGTTGTTTCACTGTATCCCCAAGCTGATACAGCTTGGATTTCAACGGGTTTGCGCGGTTTCTCCCCCAAGTCGGTGGCGCATTTTCCAAAGCGCCTCGGGCCGGAAAACACCCACCGGCGTGATGACTCCCGTGATGAGTTCCGCCGGGGTGACATCGAAACCGGGGTTGCGGGCCGGACTGCCCGGATTGGCGATCCGCACCCGCTCCGCCCGCCGTTTGCCGGTCGGAACTCCCCAGGCACCCAGCACTTCATCCTCGGCCCGTTCCTCGATCGGGATTTCGGTTCCCCGACGGAGATTCCAGTCCAGCGTGGACAGCGGAATGGCCACGTAGAAGGGAATCCGATGCCGCGCGGCGAGAACCGCCTTGGTGTAGGTCCCGATCTTGTTGGCCACTTCGCCGGTCCGGCCGAGCACGCGGTCGGCTCCGACGATTACCACGTCAATCTCACCCCGTTGCATCAGGTGCCCGGCCGCATTGTCGGCGATGATCGAATGCGGCACGCCGGCCTGGGAAAGCTCCCATGCGGTCAGGGACGCGCCCTGGCAGCGCGGACGGGTTTCGTCACAGAAGACATGCAGTCGCCGGCCGGCTGCGTGGGCGGCATAAATCGGCGCAGTGGCCGAACCGACGTCCACAAACGCCAGACGACCGGCGTTGCAGTGGGTCAGCACCCGGGTTCCGTCCGGGAAGAACTTGAGGCCATGTCGCCCGATGGCCGTGCAGTGCGCGACGTCTTCCTCGGCGAATCGCTCCGCGGCGTCCAAGGCCAGCGCCTGCTGCGTGGCAACGGTGGTTCCGGCGCTCATCGCGGCGAGGACGGAGTCCAGCGCATTGACGGGGTCCACCGCGGTCGGCCGGGCTTCGGCCAGTTCGCGATAAACGGTCGCCAGATGCCCGGCAAAGCGTCCCAAATCCGATCCGCGAAATGCCCGGGCACCTTGGGCGAGCCCGTAGGCCGCCGTGGCGCCCATCGCCCCGGCCCCACGGACGGTCATGTCGCGGATGGCTTCGGCCGTCTCGCGGAAGTCCGTGGTCGCGACAAACTGGAATTCATGAGGCAACCGTCGCTGGTCAATCAGCACGACGGCATTTTGCCGCGAATCGAACCGAACCGTGCGGACGCTGGTCTCGCGACTCATGGTCTGGCGGCCGGATGAATCACCCGCTCAGGCTTTCTTGAGGACCAGCTCACGAAACTCGTCAAACAGCGGCGTGGAGTCGTGAGGGCCCGGCGACGCTTCCGGATGATACTGCACGCAGAAAATCGGCTTCGACTTGTGCCGCAGTCCTTCGACCGTCTGGTCGTTGAGATTGATGCGGTTCACAGCGACGTCGGACGGCAGCGAAGTGGCATCCACCGCGAACCCGTGGTTCTGCGAGGTGATCTCCACCCGACCGGTCTCAAAATCCTTCACCGGCTGGTTACCGCCGCGATGACCGAACTTGAGCTTGAAGGTCTTGCCGCCGAGCGCTTGGCCGAGAATCTGGTGACCGAGGCAAATGCCGAAGATCGGGATGCCCGAGTCCACCAGCGTCTTCACCTCGCGCACGATGCCACCGAGGGCCGCCGGATCGCCGGGGCCATTCGACAGGAACACGCCTGCCGGCTTGTATTTCAGCACCTCTGCGGCAGACGTGTGCGCGGGCACCACCTGCACCTTGAAACCCTTTTGGCGCAATCGCCGCAGGATGTTGTATTTCATCCCGAAATCGTAGGCGACGATGGGGACGTCAGCCGCGGGCAATGGCTTCCTGACCAAACGAGGATCGGCCGGACTGTTGGTCTGGGTGATGTCGAAGGCCGCAGAGGCTTCATCCTTGGGGTCCCAGACGAACGGCTCCTGATGGGTCACTTCGGTCACGTAATCGCGACCCGTCATGCCGCCCCATGCCTTGGCCTTCGCCAAGGCTTCCTCCGCGCCCTCGCCGGCCGTGCTCAGGCAACCGGTCATCGCTCCGCGAACCCGCAGCTTCTTGGTCAGGGCACGGGTATCGATGCCCTGAATCCCCGGAATGCCGTGCTTCTCGAGGTATTCGTGGAGCGTGTGGTCGGCGCGCCAGTTTGAGACCACCGGCGACAGCTCGCGGACGACGAAACCGGCCACATGCGGCGCCCACGACTCGACGTCCTGGGAATTCACGCCGTAATTGCCGATGAGCGGATACGTCATCGTGACGATCTGCCCCTTGTAGGACGGATCGGTGAGAATTTCCTGATAGCCGGTCATGGAGGTGTTGAAGCACACCTCACCCGGCACCGTGGCGGCGGCGCCGAAGGCCTGACCGTGAAAAACCGAGCCGTCTTCGAGAACGAGAATTGCCGTCATCGTGGATTGCCCGGCGAACCCGCTTCGACCGGAGCGCGCGGAGTGTGCGAACCGCGCCGCCCCGTGCAACAGGAATGACGGGCAAATCGTCCGGCGGCAACAGGCTTTGCCGGCCGGCCAACAAGACCCACGCCACGGATTTCGCGGCGGTGCGCTGGCGTCATCCTGCCGCCTATTCGCCGCCGAAGCCGGACGGCTGGCAAATGGAGCTGGCCACGGGGCGGTGGCACCGATCCGGCCTTCACGGCGCCCAAAAGCGCAAATGGTCGGTTTCAGCTAGAATTCGCCTCCACCGAAAGTCTCAGGTCCCGACCGAGCCGCTCCTTGCGATATGCCAGACGACTTGTCTAGCCTGCCAGACAGCGTCAACTCGTAATGGGAATTCAAAGTCCAAGGCCTCGCAGTGAGGCACTCGATGGATACCGGGCACTGGCGATCATGGTCGTCATGCTGGTCCATACGCGCTTCGGCGACGCCTACCCCGTCTGGATGCGACCCCTTGATCCGTTCATCCGTGGTGGGGTGACCGCGTTCATGGTGCTGAGCGGCTATCTGATCACGCACTCCCTGCTCATTGCGGAAGCGAGGCGGGAACGCGTGGATATGCCCGCGTTCTTCGCCGGCCAAATGGTCCGTTTCTTTGCCCCGGTTGTGCCGTATCTGGCGATTGCCCTGACAGTTTGGGGCCTGCCAAGTGCCGAATTCCGCTGGATCCCCGCTCTCCGGATCCTGTGGGCGTCCCCGTGGACTGGCGACGGATTCGATGGCGCAACGCACCTGACCGGCCACCTCTACAGTCTGGCCGCCCAAACCCAGTTTTGCCTGTGGTGGCCCTTGTTGCTCTGGCTATTGCCCCAAGGCCGCCGGTTTGTGCCGCTCACGCTGATCATGCTGGCAGCAGCAGTTTGGCGAATCTGGGGGCGGGAACTGGCCATGGCTCACAACGAAACGCCGCAGCGAACGGACTACGTCTTCGGTTCGCTGACGGTGGGTGCCTGGTGGGCCGTTGCCGCGGCCAAGGGGAAGATGGATTGGATTCTGCGCCTCACCGGTGTGCGGCTGTTGCCCGTTGTCGGCGGGGTCCTGCTGGTCTTGGCGTTTACCCGCAGTCCCTCCGCCTTCTTGGAGCTGTTCTCTCCCGAGATGCGGGAGGCAGTGGTGCCGTGGAGGCAGGTTCCGGCAGTGGCGCTTGCAGTCCGGGTGCTGTTGAGCCTCGTAGCGATGATGGCATTTGGTTGCCTCGCCTTCCTGTTGCATCAGGGGCGGCCAGTGCGTGTGGCGCAGATATTCGCGTGGCCGGGAATCACCTGGCTCGGACGCATCTCCTTCAGCGTCTACCTTTGGCAAAACGTTTTTTGTTTCGGTGTCAGCAATTGGAAGCTTGGCGGCCTTCGCCTGGACAATTTTCCCAACAACATCGTCGCTTCGGTGGCCTTCGGATACCTGAGCTACCGTCTGTTCGAACTGCCGTCCCTGAAATTTCGGAGCTGGGTCAAACAGCGGATCAGGTCCCGCAACGAGAACGCCGGAGCCGCCTCGCCGCCTACGGCGTCGTAAACGGCAGATCGGTTACCGTGGCGACCATCGAACTGGCCGGGTCACCCAGCCGCAGTTCGCTTCCCCGCTGATTGCACTCCTTGCGCACGTATCCCAGAGCAAGGGGCCGTCCGAACGCAGGCGACCGAAGAGCGCTCATGACCTGACCGACTTCGCGGCCATCCCGGAAGAGTTTGGTTCCCCTCCCAGGCAGCTCGACCAAGTCCGCCGGCAGCCGCAACCCCCGCAGCGCTTTGGTCACCGAGCCGTAGGTGCGGACACGGGCGATCGTTTCCTGGCCCGTGTAGCAGCCCTTGGTGTAGCTGATGGCATCGCGGTCCAGCCCGGCTTCGGGCGGAAGGTGCGTCTCATCCATCTCCACTCCAAACCGAGGAATGCCCGCCTCGAAGCGCGCCCATTCCAACGCCGTGAAGCCCGCCAATCCGCCCCCAAGCGACCGGGCCGCAGCGACGAGTTTGTCGGTCACCGCCCCAAGCGCATCCGTCGGCACAAACAGGTCGAACCCGGCGAATCCGGCCCGCGCGCGGTTGGCGACATAGAGATCTCCCCGCGTGGGATCGGAGCACTGGGCAACCGCCCACGGGTCAGTCGGCAAAGCGCTGAAAAGCTCCAGCAACCGAACCGTCTCTTCGGCCCGCGGCCCCTGCACCGTCAGCAGACCGTAATGCGGGGCCACGTCCACCACCTGAACATCCTCGGCCACGATGTGGTGTTCCAGCCGTTCCACCAATGGGACGGTCAGGCCGGGCTCAAAATCGAGCAGCAGCTCCTGCTCGAGCGCAAAGATGTGGACGTCCGCGACCAACCGGCCTTTCGGCGAACAAAAGGCCGCATGGCAACCGCGTCCCTGGCTCAGGGCCTTCACGTCGTTGGTCACCTGGCCGTTCAGCAGCCGGACCCGATCCTCGCCGAGCAGACAAATCCGCCCGCGGAAGCCCAGATCCACAACCCCCGCCGAGGAACGCAAGGCCGCGTGTTCGCCCAGCGGATCGCCATAATCGGCCACCACCTCGCAGCCCCGCTCCTCGGCAAATTTCGCGCCCAGGGCGGCGTGGACCTCGTGCAACGCCAGCGTCGTCATGTGACCGGCAGATTAGTCCGGGACCGCCGGCGGGCAATGGCGGGCGCCCGGTATCCGCATTGCCGGTGCCGCGGCGCTGTGCTCCCTTCCGGCTCCGTTCCGCGTGCAGTCCACGAGCCTTCCAGCGCCAATCCTCCTCGCCGGCCCGACCGCCTCGGGCAAATCCGCCGTCGCCCTGGCGATCGCGACGCGGTTGGGCGGCGAAATTGTTTCGGTGGATTCCATGCAGGTTTACCGCGGGCTCGATCTGGGCACGGCCAAACCCACCGCCGAAGAACAGGCCCAAGTGCCGCACCACCTGGTGGATGTCGCCGGGCTGACCGAGCCGTTTGATGCTGCCAAGTTCGTCCAACTGGCCAGCGCAGCGGTGGCCGCCATCCAGGCCAAGGGGCGGGTGCCCGTCCTGTGCGGCGGGACCGGACTCTATTTCAATGTGTGGCTGAACGGCCTGGGAGACGCCCCGCCCCCGGATCCCAACCTGCGCGCGGAACTGGAGGCCCTGCCCTTGCCGGCGTTGCTGGATGAACTGGCCCGCCGCGACCTCGCCACGTTCGACGAGATCGACCTGCAAAACCGCCGTCGGGTCGTCCGGGCCGTTGAGGTGATCCGGCTCACCGGCCGGCCATTTTCGGAACAGCGGGCCGCATGGCCGGAGCGCGCTCCGGCATTGGCTGGCCGAAGCTTCGGACTACTTCGCGAACGCGCCGATCTGGTCCGCCGGATCGATTGCCGGGTGGACGCCATGTTTCGCGACGGCCTCATCGAGGAAACCCGCCGGCTGCTTGGACTCGGCCTGGAACAGAATCGCACCGCCATGCAGGCCATCGGTTACCGTCAGGTGGTCGAACATCTGCGCGGCGAACGGAGCCGGCTGGAGACCATCGAACTGGTCAAGGTCCGCACCCGCCAGTTCGCCAAACGCCAGCTTACCTGGTTTCGGGGGCAACTGGACCTCGACTGGCTCGAAGTCCCCGCGTCGGAAGCGCCCGATGCCACTGCCGAACGCCTTCTCGCTCGTTTGGCCCAGCCGCCTGGTCCCCGGCCCTGATTTTCGGGCAGCAAAAAGCCCGGCAGCCGCCGAAACGTCTGCCGGGCACAGGAGGAACCGAGGCTAAAACCTCAGAGAACAGTGCGACCCTACTCACACAGCGGGACCAGTCAAACCGGGACTTTGGCCCGATTTTGGCATGCTCTCGCCGCGTTCCTCATTTCCGGCGCGTGGCCTTCTTCTTTGGACCGCGCCCCTTGAAGGTCAGTTCCGCCACTCCGGATTTGTCGAGTTCGCCGAGGCCGAGCTTGACCATTTTCCGGAACTGACCGAGCGCGGCCTTCGCCAACGGCAGCTCCAGCTTGGCCTGCTGGCCGAGGGCGTAGGCGATGCCGCTGTCCTTGGCGGCATGGGCCGCGCTGAAAAAGCAGGAGTGTTCCCGGTTCAGCATGTCCTCGCCGTCGGTCACCAGCACGCGGCTGTTGGCGCCGGTCTGGGAAAACACCTCCATCAGCACCTTGAGGTCGAGACCGAGCGCGGCGCCGAGGCCGAGTCCTTCCGCGAGGCCCGCGGTGTTGATGTTCATCACCATGTTGACCAGCGCCTTGACCTGCGCCGCCTGCCCGGCTTTGCCGATGTAGCGCAGCAGTTTCCCCTCGTCGGACAGCTGGGTGAGGATCGGCTTCACGCGTTCAAACACGTCCGCCTTGCCGCCCACCATCAGGTAAAGCGTGCCGGCGCGGGCCTGGTTGATGGAGGACGCCATGCAGGCTTCGAGCGAGGCGGCCTTCGCCTTCGTGGCGAGCTTCTCGACGGCGACGTGGGTCGCGGGTGAAACCGTCGCGCAGTTCACGAACACGCGGCCGGCCGCGCCGACGAGCAAGCTGTCGCCTTTCGGCGCGAAAATGCGGGCCATCGCCTTGTCGTCCGTCACCACGGTGATGATGACGTCGGCCAGCGCGGTGACATCCGCCAGCTTCAGCGGATTGGCACAGTTCAGTTCCTTGGCCAGCGCCTCGGCCGCAGCCGGCCGGGCGTCAAAGACGGCCGTGACCTCGTAACCACATTCCTGGAGACGGCGGGCCATGTTGGCGCCCATTCGGCCGACTCCGACGACAGCGATGCGTTCACTCATGGAAAATCAGGATGATGTTGCGCCCCGGATTTAGGCGAAGCCGTCCGGGGTTGCACGCACAGAAGCGGTCCGCGGAACGGCACGCCGGCTTGCGCGGGATGCCCTAACCGTCAGTTCAGGCGAATCGCCCGCTGAATCTTGACCGGCGTCTTCAGCAATTGCCCGTCCGCGGGCTGCGCATGGAATCGCCGGATCAAGTCCATGCCCTTGATGACCTGCCCAAACGCGGCAAAACCCTGCCCGTCGGGATTCCGCCGGCCACCGAAGTCGAGCTCCGGCTGGTCGCCGAGGCAGATGAAGAAATGGTCTTGGGCGCTGTCGGGCGTTGTCCGGGCCATCGAGACCGTGCCGTCGCGGTGCCGCAGTCCGGTGTCCCGGGTGCGCTCCAGCGGCAGGGGGGCAAAGTAGTCGTTGGTCTTCGCGGGATTCGCCTGCGCCTGCAGGACCGCGATCTTCACCGTGTTGGTGGGCTGGTTGTCGGCGGTCACCGTGCGGAAGAAACGACCGTCCGCATACAGGCCCTCGTGCACGTAGCGCAGAAAGTTGGTGACCGTCTGCGGCGCCGCCCGGGTATCGAGCTCCAGCTCGATCTCGCCGGCTGCGGTGTAAAGCCGGACCAGCGGCTTCGCCGGCACCGGTTCCTCGCGCCAGCGGAAGGTCGGCGCCTTCGCCGGGTCGAAGCCGTGGAGGTGGGCAAGGTCCTCAGCCGCCCGCCGAACCGGACGCAGGTAGCGCCACGGGCGGTCGCCGAACACTTCGGCGCACAGGGCGGCGACGGCCGGGTCATATTCCTTCAGCTCGGCGCGGGTGTTGACGTGATTGTGCAGGGCATCGTTTTCACGGTTGTCGTCAAACCAGCTCTGCACGCTCTCGGCCCAGAATTCGTGGTAGCTCACCGCCGCATAGGTGCCGCGCCAGAGTCCGCGGTTCGTCGCGCTCCGGTAGGCGGTCAGCAGCCGGGCGTCGAAGCTCGCGTCCAATGACCGCATGCCCATTTCGTGGACCGCGTGGGCGAATTCGTGCACGAGGATGTTCTCGGTTGGATACACGTCGCCGGGAAACGACAGCAGGTTCTCCTCCCCGCAGCTCACGGCCGGGGCGTCCGGCGTGGCGCCCAAACCGCGGGCGCGCCGATCCCAGTAAACCCTGGGGGTCAGCCGGGAATGTTCCGGCACATCGGTCGTGTATTCGGTCGCCGCCATCACCGCGAGCCGGGTGTGATTGGATGCCATGGCCGCCAGAATGTCGCCGCGCCCTTCCAGCATGTGGCCCACGATCCAGGCGGCCTCCCGCAGCGCGGGATCGGAAACCTGATCCGAGCCGACAATCGGAAAGGCGCCGACCCGGATGACCTTCCGATAAAAGGGCGCGAGCTTGAATTCGGTCCTCAGCGTGTCGGGAATCCGCTCCACCGGCGCCCCGGTGGAACCGCCGCCGGTCGTGCGGCAACCGGCGACCCCCGCACCCACGGCGATGAGCAGGGCAATGGCGAATTGTCGGAGGAACTGTTTCATGAGTTGGCGGCGACTTCGGAGCATCATGGGCAAGGGGGCGGCGGCGGACTAGGCGAAAACCGCCCGCGCCCCCGGCCGCCTCATGCCAGTGGCCGAATCCGACCGACGCCCCGGGGCAGATTCCGTCATCTCACTTGCGTAGGATGCGCGAACCGCGGTAGCTCCCTGCCTGTCCACCAAGTCACGGGCCGAACAACTCTCTCCGCCACCAATCGCCATGATTCTCCGGTTCCTTTTCGGTTTCCTCCGCCGGCTTTTCCGGCGGGGCAATCCCAATGAAGCGACTGCTCGCGGAGCGGCCGGGTCCACGCTGGCCGAAATGTCCGCCGGGATGCGGGCTCAGGCGCAATCGGTTCACGGGGAGATCGTCGCGCTGAGACGTGCCGTGCCGACGCTGGAACTCGTCCGCATCGCGTCGGATGACCGGGCCTGGCTCGCCGAACCGGAAGCAGCCGCCCGGCTCAAGGCGCTCCACGAGGCCGGTTTCACCGATGGCGCGCTGTGGTCCTACGCGGGCATTCCCAACCTGCTGGGCTTCGACCTGATCGACGCCACCGGCTCGGTTCACGCCGCGGTCATGCGCCAGGGCACACGGGTCATCCTCGAGCTCGAGCAGCACTTGGCCGACGGCTCCGTCTGCAGTGTCGCCGACAGCGAAGCCGCCAAGGGCATCACGTCCCCTCCGTGGCGCCGGCCTCAAAACCGTCCCGGCACGGCCCCGGAACAGCTCATTGCCGACTTTCTGGCCGAGGCCCGCGCTCGGGACGGAGTCCGCGGAAGCATCGAGGATCTCCGCCAGCTGGGTGCCGCGGCCTTTCGGCGCCTCCAGGCCTGGCGGGCCGAACGCGGCGGCTGGACCTTGGACGAGATCCGGGCCCAGCGGGGCTTGCCGGCAGATGCACCCGTCACCGAGGAACTGCAGGAGGCGCAGATGAAGGTCCGCGAACGGTGGTTCACCGTCTGGCTGCGCCTGCAGCCGAACCTGGCCTTCGAGCTGGAGGCGCGGCTCGGGGACTGGATCTGCGTGCATGACGAGACCAACCGTGACCTGTTGCTCCTTCAGTGGGTCGCCGTGACCGGAGACGACGGCGTGCGCAGCGACGATTTCGAGGAAGGAACGCCGCCGGAGGCGCTGGAACGGGTGAACCGCGCGCGGGGCGAACCGCTGGTCCGAGCCGCCCAAAAGACCACCGCACCGGCCGCGGATTTCTATCTGCCACAAGTCCGGCCCCGGATCATTTCGCTGACGGGGCCGTTCGGCGATGCGCTCGATCAGGGGCTGCGCCGGCGCGATCTCCGGCGCAGCCTGTTCGGCTTGGGCGATGTCCAGTTGTCCACGCGCGCCGAGGCGGAAGCCGTCTGCGAAGCCGTCGCCTACCTGGAAGCGCAGGCCGAACTGCCCGCGGAACGCGACCTCAAGGCGCTGATCCGGCTGGTGACCCGGAGCGCCGAAGGTTCCGAGGCCAGCCAGCACCTGCGCGCCAACGCGCTGGACGGTCTTGAACGGCTGGCCCGGCGGTCCGCCGGCCAGGCGTCCTCCTGAAACCCGCCGCCGTTCCACAATCGGCTTGCGTGCCGTCCGGCCCGGCGGCGCCATCCGGGCCGTGCGCAACGGACTTCTGCTTCTCGGGCTGCTGCTCGCCGGCCTGTGCGGCCGGGCGCAGATCGATCCGGTAAGCCGCAAGCTGTTCCAGTTCGGACTCAACCTTCCCTCCGAAGGCAAAAGCCCGCTGTCGGCCTACGCCTTTTACTACGACAATCACCCGGGATTCCTGCGCACGAATCTCACCCTCCGCCTCGCGGTGGCTCCCGTTTACCTCGACAGCGAACTCGGCATCCGCGGCGCCCTCGGGGAGCAGACGGATGTCGGAATCGGCGTGGCGGGCGGAGGCTTCGCCGACAGCTATTTTGAGATCCGTGACGGCCGGCATCTCGAGTCCGAATCGTTCACCGGCCACGCGGCGGACTTCAGCCTGTCCCTTTACCATCTGTTTAATCCCACTCCCGAAGGCCGCGGGCCCGAATCGCTGGCGGAAGTGCCGTTGCAGGCGCTCCTGCGGGTGTCGCCGCACTATTCGTGGTTCATCCGTGACAAGGAGACCGCCCCCAATTTTTCAGTCCCGGCCGACCTCGGCGCGTTCTCGGTCCGGGCCGGACTCCGTTGGGGCGGCCGGGAACCGCTGCTGGTGTCGGATCGCGCGGTGGAACTGTCCGTCTGGTATGAAGGTCAGTTTCGGGCCAATCCGGAGGAATACGGCCTGGGCGGTGACCGGGCGATCCGCGATGCCAGCCATCTGGTCTGGAGCCGCGCGCTGCTGGCGTATTCCTTCACCAACACCCACCAGACGTTCGAGCTGAGCCTGACCGGCGGGGCGGCGTTCGATGCGGACCGCTTCAGCGCCTTCCGGGTGGGCGGGGCGTTGCCGCTGGCCGGCGAATTTCCGCTGATGGTGCCGGGTTATTACTTCCAGGAATTCTCGGCCCGTCGGTTCGGCCTGGCCGCCGGCACCTACATGATCGGCGTGCCGCCGTTCGAGAGCTGGTCGTTGGTGTTCACCGGGGCGGTCGCGCGGATGGACTATCTGCCCGGCCTGGATTTCGACCGCAACTGGCTCACGGGCCTCGGAGGCGGCCTTGTTTACCGGAGCCCTTCCGGCACCTGGCAGTTCGTGGGCGGCTACGGCCACGGGTTTCAGGGCAAACGGTCTTCCGGCCGCGGCTCCAACGCGGTGAGCGTGCTCGTCCAGGCCGACATGGAGCAGACCAGCCGGCAGCTTCAACGGGTGTGGCAGCGGGTTGGCCCCCCGACGTTGCAAGGTTTGCAGGGCCTGTTCCGGCGGTGAGACCGGAATGTGACCGAACGCCGGGTTGCCCTTGGTCTGGTGTCTGTGCATTCTCGCGCCGTTGTCAGGCTTTGCATCAGTCCTGCCTCCGAAACCCAGCCCATCGGTCTGCCGTTTCGGTGGATTGGGGCTGTTCGGGCTGGCCGTCTTCACCGCCTTCGGGGATGGCTGGTCCGTGGTCCAAATCAGCCTGGAAAATGGCCTTCCGGCCACTCCGGTCACCGCCCTTCACCAGACGGCCGACCAGTTCCTTTGGCTCACCACCCCGGCCGGCCTGACCCGCTTTGACGGCCAGCGCATGGTGACCATCGCGGCCGGGGCCATTTCCACCAACACCAGCCGGCCGTTCGAGGCCGTGGGATTGGGCGGCACCGGCGGAACCCATTTTTGGGTGGCGACGCGCGAAGGCCTGTTCCAGCGCTCGGACGGCGGATTCCAGCCCGTGGCGTTCAACGACCCTGCCACCGCGGCCCCGATTCTTTGCGTGGCTTCCCGGCAGGCGGGCGGCCGGGACGCGCGCTTCACCGGCCCACTCTGGATCGGCACGGAACGCGGCGTTTACGAACTCTACAAGGGCATGCTGCAGCCGGTGTGGAAATTCCGGCCGGAGGCGGCGTGGCATCTCGCGGAAGGCGCCAATGGTGTTGGCGTCGGGACCGCCGGGGGCATTTGGCATTACCGGCCGGCCGACGGCGTCTGGGCCCAGCTCACCACCACGTCTTCTGCCCGCGCCGAATGTCCGCCGGTCCTGGCGGCTGACGGCGGCATGCTCTGGCACGCTTCCGCCGAAGGGGCCGGACAACAGGTCGGCACGCAGCAGCCAAAGTTTGTGCCGCTCCGGGGCGTCGCGCCCGGATGCTACCGCTGGGCGGCCTCGGACCGCGCGGGGAACCGCTGGCTGGTCGAAGCAAGCCAAGGCCTGCTCCGGCGCGACACCAACGGCGTCGAGGTGATCCCGGGCACCGCCCCCGCCGACTTGGGCGACATCCGGTCGGCGACGTTGGATTCCCTCGGCCGCGTCTGGCTGGGCACTTCCCGCGGACTGGCCTGCGTCGCGCCCAAGGATTCGCCCGCCTCGGAACCGCCGCTCGTGCGCCTCGACCGCCTGATCTGGGCAGGAGAAACGGTTTCGTTGGAGAACCTGCCGAACCAGCCGCTCTGCCGGCCCGCCAAGGATTTGGGCGAGGTGCGTCTCGAATTCTCCGCCCCGCTCCGGCTGCCGACGGATGGCATCCGCTATTCCTCGCGCCTCGCCCGGACCGGCACGGAAGTGTGGGCGGAAGGTGAACTGCCGCACGCGACCTTCACGGAACTGAGCCCCGGCGACTACGTCTTCGAGGTGCGCGCCGCCTCGGCCCGCGGGGCCTGGAGCCGCTCCACGACGCTGCGGATCGAGCTGGAGCCGGGGTTCTTTGGAACGGCCGGCTTCCGGGTCCTGCTGGCGATCATCGGGAGCGGGGCCCTCGCCGCCTCCGCGTGGTGGCGGTTGCGCTGGCGGCAGCGGCAGCGGGCACCCTCGCGCAGCGCCCTCGTCTCCAGCGAACGGGAACGCATCGCCCGTGACCTGCACGACGACATCGGGGCGCAACTGACCGCCCTGGCCCTGCAGGCGGAACTCATCCAACGCCGGGCCAACCCCGAAATTGTGCGCGAACTCGCCCAGTTGGCGGCGCAGGCCCGCGATGCCGCCGGCCGCATGAGCGACATCGTGTGGGAGCTCAACCCCGCCTGCGACACCCTCGCGAGCTTCGGACACTACCTTGCCGGCCACGCCGAGCGCTGGGCCCAGCTCACCGGCACCCGGTTCAAGGTGGAGATACCGCCCGATCTCCCCGCGCTGCCGATGTCGGCCCTAGCCCGGAGGCATCTGGCCATGGTGATCCAGGAGGCGCTGAACAACGTCGCCAAACACGCCGGCGCCACCGAAACGAAGCTGCTGCTCCGGATTGGACCGGACGAGCTGTTCCTGAGCGTGCAGGACAACGGCAAGGGCTTCGATCCGGCGGTCAATGAAGCCACCCCGGTCGGGTCGAGCCGGAACGGTCTGCGCAACCAGAAGTCCCGGCTGGCCGAAATGGGCGGCAAAGTCGAACTCCGCAGCCGCTATGGTGGCGGCACCCGGCTGGACGTGACCGTGCCGTTGTCGGCGTTGGGCGAGGAGGCGGCCTGACCGCGGACGCCGCGGCATGGCTCGGGCCGCGTTTCAACGGCGTGGCTTGACCCTCGTTTCGCGCCTGGCGGCGCAGCGGGCAGGCTGGCAGCCCGCCCTACTTCCGGGCTGTTCACGTCGGTAATCTTTTTTCGGAACGAATTGCCGCCGGCCCGGTCGAACTGCCAGAACCCTTTCTCGTATGTGGCGCGTATTCGGTGATCTCCTCCGCACCCGCGGTCCGGCCGGAGCCGTGGTCGTGGCTCTGCCCAGCCTCATCTGGGGCGCGATCATGCTGCTGCCCCTGTGGTTTCCCGGCGGCTCGTGGGTCGCCGACCATGCCTGGATGATCTCCGGCACGGGGTTGGTGATGGGCCTGGTGGGCGTGCGTTTCTGGGTCGCCGAATCCCGCAAGTGGCGGCAGGAGCAACGGCGGAATCCGATCCACCGCTGGCCGCCGCTCCCGGCCCACGACCTGTCGTTCATTCGATCCCGCCTCCAGCGCCGCTGAATCTGGCCGTTTCCCGGCAGAAATTCGTTCGCCACCGGCACCCTGGCTCGGTCCTACTTCGCGCACCACGCATGAGCCGCTTCGGCAAACTTGAGTTCGACGCCCCCGCGCAGGACGCCGCCGTGAAAGCGGAGGCCCGCGGCGCCGGACACTGGGTCGCCGAGGCCAGGTCGGCGTTTGCCCGGGGTGACTTTGAGCCGGCGCTCCGGCTGTTCGCCCGCGCATTGGAATTCGACGCCAAATGCGTGGACGCCTGGGTGGGACAGGTCCGGTCGCTGATTGAACTGGAGCAGTTCCGCGAAGCCCGCCTCTGGGCGGACAAGGCGCTGGAACATTTTCCGGAGGCGCCGGAACTGCTCGCCGCCAAGTCCGTCGCACTGGCCCGGCTCGGCGAGCACGACGATGCCATGATCCTTTCCGACGCCAGCCTGGGCGGTGCCGGGGACCTGCCGTATGTGTGGCTGGCCCGCGGCGACGTGCTCTCCGCCCGGCGCGAGCCGAGGGCGGATTCCTGCTTCGAGCGCGCCCGTTCGCTGGCTCCGGGCGACTGGCTGATTCCGTGGCTGATCGCCCGCATCCGGCAGTTTTACCGCCAGTTCGCCGCCGCCCTGAAGTCGCTGCAGGAAGCCATCGTGCTGTCGCCGGCCGAAGCGGTCCTCTGGGTCGCGACCGGGCAGTGCCAGCTGGCCTTGGGCCTGCAGGATGCCGCCCAGCTTTCGTTCACCCAGGCCCTGCAGTTGAGCCCGCATTCCCAGCCGGCCCAGGCGGGCCTGAACACGCTGCGCGGGCAGGGCTTTGCAGGCCGAATCGCCAGCCGCCTCAAGGCGCTTTTCCGGCCATGATCCCCGGACTTTCCACGCCACTGCATCCGCTGCTCGACCGCCTGCTGGTCCACGCCCACGAGCTGGGCGCGTCCGACCTGCACCTCGTTGCCGGCGTGCCGGCCGCGTTCCGGGTCACGGGCGAAATCATCCTCGCGGACGCCGACGTGCTGGCGCCGGACGACTGCAACGCGATGGCGGCGTCACTGCTGTCGGAACTGCAGCAGCACAAGTTCGACCGCGACTGGGAACTCTGCATCTCCGTGCGCCACGAGGTGGCCGGCCGGGTGCGGGTCACCTTCTACAAGCGCAACGGCGTGGCGGAACTGAGCTGCCGGTTTTGCGGCAGCCGCATCCCGTCCCGCGAGGAGCTGGGCCTGCCGGCCCGCGTGGACGAACTCGCCCGCAAGCCCAACGGCCACCGCCGCGGGGAGGTGCCGATCGGCTGCAACCACCTGACCATGTTTGTGGACGTGCAGGGCAAGCTGTTGTTCTGGGTGGTGTGCGCCTGGGAAGCCGACTTCACGGGCTACGTGGTGGACTACGGCGCCTGGCCCGAGCAGGGGCGGCCGTACTTCAGCCTGCGCGACGCCAGCCCGACCTTGCTCGAGGCGAAGCGCGGCGCGGGGCTGGAAGGCGCGATCTACGCCGGGCTGGAGGGGCTGACGGGCCAGTACCTGGGGCGCGAGTGGGGGCGCGACGACGGCGCGATGCTCAAGGTCGGGCGCTGCCTGGTGGACGCCAACTGGGGCACGTCAACCGATGTCGTCTACCAGTTCTGCCGGCAGTCCGGCCATGCGGCCGTGCTGCTGCCCAGCCACGGCCGCTACGTCGGCGCCGCGAGCACGCCGTTCGCCGAGTACCGCCGCAAGCGCGGCGACCGAGTCGGGCTCAACTGGCGGGTGCCCAACGTTGCCGGCAAGCGGGCGATCCGGCATGTGCTGTACGACACCAACTTCTGGAAGAGCTTCATCCACGCCCGCCTGGCGGTGGCCATGGGCGATGGCGGCTGTCTTTCGCTCTACGGCCGCGATCCGCTGGCGCACCTGCGTTTCGCCGAACACCTCACCGCCGAGTACCGCGTCAAGACCGAGGGCCGCGGCCGCGTGGTGGACGAGTGGAAGCTCCGCCCGGAAGCCGCCGACAACCACTGGTTCGACGGCCTGGTCGGTTGCGCCGTGGCGGCCAACATGGAAGG
>CAIWAH010000401.1 GCA_903910585.1 uncultured Verrucomicrobiota bacterium | reverse complement strand
GAAGGGCGTTCCGGAGTCGCCCTGGAACTCGGTCGCTCCGAGATCACTGGCCGCCCCGACCCGGCGGGGTGCCAGTTCGAGGTCGGTGGCACCGGGTTCCGGCGTGGACGTGCCGGCATCGATGCAGGGGGAGTTCTCCCGCAGATGAAAGCGGAGCTGGCGCCAATCCACGAACCCCGGATCGGCGAAGACATTGCCGTCGCCCGGCGTCACGCCTGCGAAGTCGTTCGTGGCATTTTGGAACAGGCAGTTCCGCGCGAGAGTGGCGGTTACGGTTTCGCCGCCGATGCCCGAAGTGTTGAAGGCGATGATGTTGTCGGTCACTTCAAACGTGGCCCGTGAGCCCAGCCAGATCGCGGCGCCAGCATTGGTGCTGGAATGGTCCAGGAAGTCGTTGTGCACCACGACGGGCCGGTGGCCGGCCGGCGGATCGAGGAACAGGCCCGCCCCTTTTCCGGCCTCGGCGGAGTTCACCGCAAACACGTTGTTGGCGATGCGCGGTGAACCAAACTGGCTGAACAGGCCGCCGCCGTTGCCCACCGTGTCGTTGAGCACGATCAGGTTGTGCTCGATGCGGGGCGAGCCGGTCACGGCGAGGCCGCCGCCCGAGGCGTGGCGCCCGTTCTGGATGCGGAATCCGTCCACCGCGCCGCGGTCGCCAAAGGTCGTGACGGTGATCACCGCGGAGTTGGTGCTCTGCCCGCCATCAATCACCGTGCGGTTGACGATCGGCTGACGCTGGGCGCGGTTGGTTTCGCCGCCGGCGAACCCGCCGAATAGGTGCACAAACGACGGGACGAGCAGCCGTTCGTTGTAGGTGCCGGCCTGCACCCAGACTTCGCCGCCGGTCGTGGCCAGCAGGCCGATCGCATCCTGAACGGACTTTTTGGCGCTGGCCCACGAGGTGCCGGCATTGGTGCTCGCCCCGGTGGGTGCGACAAAGACGATGGGAACGGAAATCTCCGGCGTGGTGCCGGCGAACTCGTCGGCGCCGATGTCCACGGTGGTTCCTACGACGCGGGCGGCGGAATCCGCATCCAGCCAGTCAGCGTCCACGATGGACGTGTCCCCGGCTTCGCGGGCGGGCGAAGCGGCAGCCAGGTGGGGATCCAGATGGCGCGTTGCGAGCTGCGGGTCGGCGCGGAGATTGCCCGCGGAGCCGACCGGATCGGGCAAGCCCGCGAAATCGCCGCGGTCATTGGCCCAGACCAGATTGTGCCGCAATTCCGGGGCGGTTCCGCGGGCAAGCCGGAGGCCGCTGCGGTTGTAGGCGATCAGATTGTTGATCACGCGGCCCGGCGTGGCCGGAGCGTTGGTGGCTTGCGCCCAGTGGATCGCACCGCCGAGGTCCGGGGCGTCCGGGCCGGCATTGGGCGTCGCGTGATTGCCGAGGAACGTGTTGTTGGCGAGCAGCGGGACCGCCTCGTCACCGACGAACACGGCGCCGCCCGCCGCCTCGCCGCCGGCCGCGGTGTTGGTGGCGAAGTTGGCCAGAAACACGTTGTTCGCGACGGTGGGCTTGCCCGCGACGAGTTTGAGCGCCGCACCTTCGGCCGAAATGGCTGAGGATCGCGAAAAGACAAGGTTCCGCACAAACGTGTTATTGGCGATCACCGGATCACCTCCGGCGCTGAACAGCCCCGCGCCGCCGCGCGATGCGGTCGCCGAAGCGGGATTGCCGGACTGGTTGAGTTCAATCCGGTTGTTGCTGATCCGCACGTCGCCGCCGATGAGCAGGCCGCCGCCGGCGTCCGCGAAACCGTTGCGCACGGTGAAACCATCGAGCGTTTCTCCGGCATCCAGGCCGAGAAGTTGCGCCACCGAGCCCTGCGAGGCGCCGTCCAGCACCGTGACCTGGGCCCGCCAATCGCGCTGGGCGCGGATGGTTTCGGTGCCCGCAAAGCCGCCATAAACGTGGGTGAACGGGCGGACGATCAGGGTGTTCGTGTAGTTTCCGGCCTTCACCCAGACTTCGCCACCGGTCCGGCTGGCGCGATCAATGGCCAGCTGCACGGACGCGACGGCGTCGTTCCAAGTGGTGCCGCCGTGACCATTGTTCCCGTCTTGGGCGACATAAAACACCCGTGGTTGGAGCGTCGGGACGGTGCCGTCGCCTTCATCGGCCCCGATGTCCACTTTGCCTTCCTGGGTCCGCGGCTGGCCGTCGAGGTCGAGGGCTCCGGAATGGGCGGCATTGGTCTCGCCCGCGTTGCGGCACGGCGATCCCGGCAGCAGCGCGAACAGTCCCCGGCGTGGATCGGTCGCGAATTGCGGGTCCTGGGCAAGGTTGCCGTTGCTGCCGGTCGGATCGGCGAGGCCGACGTAGTTGGTGCCCTGATTGTCGAAGAGGTTGTTGCGGCGGAGGGTAAGCCCGGAGACTCCGCCGATGCCGCTGGTGCCGCGGGTGACCAAATTGTCGGCGATGATCGCCGAACGGTTGGAGCAGAGGATTCCCCCGACGGGCGCGGAGTTTTCGACCAGCGTGTTGTTGAGCACCGTGGTGGTGCTGGCGGCATCCACGAAGATGCCGCCGCCGCCCCGGAGTTCGTTCGTGAGCAGGGCCGCGCGGTTTTGGAGCAGGGCGTTGTTGAAGAGCAGGGGGGAACCGCCCAGCACCGTGGCCACCGCGCCGCCGCGCAGGAGGGCGGAGTTTCCGTAGAAGCGGTTGTGGGTGATCTTGGGTGCGGCGGCGAACGTCAGGATGCCGCCGCCGCTCTGGAACGCCTCGTTGTTGAGGAACCAGTTGCCCGTGATCAGCCCGGTGGCGGACACCGCGTAGATCGCCCCGCCGTCGCGGGCCCGGTTGCCCACAAAGGAATTGTTCTCGATCCGTGGATTCGCCGAACCGTAGGCAATGGCCCCGCCGCCGGTCGGAGGGATGGTAATTTCACGGCCGTTGGCGGCGAAGTAGTTGTTGGTGATGACCGCGGTGGAGGCGGCGTCGAGGTAGATCGCGTTGCCCAAGATGATCGCGTTGTTGCCGAAGAACTGGCAGTTCGCGACGACGGGACTTCCGCCGCTGATCCGGAGGGCCGCCCCCGATGAGGCGATGCCGTTGCGCAGCACCAGACCGTCCACGCGGGTGTCGTTGGTCGCGCCCGTGGCGATGGTCAGGACATTGGTCTTCAGCTGGCCATCGAGCACCGAGAAATTGGTGAACAGGTTGCGCTCGGTGCGCGCGCCCTCGGTGCCCGCGAAGCCGCCGAACAGGGTCACTCCGGCCGGCAAGGTGAAGGGACCCGCGTAGCTGCCGGCCGCGATCCAGAGTTCGTCACCTTTCTTGGCCAGCGCGAGCGCGGGGCCCGGGGTCGGAAAGGCGTTGGTCCACGACCGGCCGTCCACGCCGGCATTCGTGTTGCCCGGTTTGACCCGCAACGCCGCCCCGGAAGCGGTCAGCAGGCCGGCGGCGATGAGCAGGGCTCCGGCAAGCAGCCGGCGAAATGGATGGCGAGGCATTCGTGTCGGGCCGGCCGCTGCCAAAATCGGGCTGGCGCCGGTGCGTAAGGCTATACGCATCCCCGCGCCGGTTGGCAAAGGCGACCTGCGCCCGCGGCGCCTCACACGCGGGTGCCGCCGAGTTCCAGCACGCGCCGAAAAACCGCTTCCGCGATCGGCATGACGCTGAGCCGCGATTGCCGGATCAATGGCATGTCCTTCGTGGCCGCGTCCGCCTTGAGTTGCTCCAGCGTGACCGCCTGTTTCAGCGGCTTGGCCGGGGCGAGGTCCACACAGCTCCAATCGCCTTCCTCGGCGGTGGGATCGGCATAGGCTTCCCGGACCACCTTGGCGACGCCGACGATCTCCTTGCCGATGTTGCTGTGGTAATACAGCACGAGGTCGCCCGTCTTCATCGCGCGCAGGTTGTTCCGCGCCTGAAAATTCCGCACGCCGGTCCAGGCGGTCTGTCCGTCGGCGACCAGGGCGGACCATGCGTAGGCGTCGGGTTCCTGCTTCACGAGCCAGTATTGCTTCGGCATAGGGGCAGGTTGCCGGCGAAATGCCCGCTGGCAAGCAAGGGGCAGGGTTGGCCGTTCCCGGCATTGCGCCGCTGGGAGACGGGTGCTTCAGTCCCACTTGGACAGGGATATGGCCACCAAAATCAAGTTCGGGACCGACGGCTGGCGCGCCGTCATCGCAGAGGATTTCACTTTCGCCAACGTGGACCGGGTCACGCAGGCCACGGCCGATTACTGGAAGCAGAATCCGGTTGCCGGCACAGAAAAGCGCGCCGTGGTCGGCTACGACCGCCGTTTTCTTTCGGACCGCTTCGCCCGGCGGGTGGCCGAGGTGCTGGCGGGGAACGGCTTTGTGGTCACGTTGGCCGATTCACCGGCCCCGACACCGGCCGTGTCGTTCGCCATCAAGGCCCAGAAGGCCGTCGGCGGCGTCATGATCACGGCCAGCCACAATCCGCCCGAGTTCAACGGTTTCAAGCTCAAGGCCTGGTATGGCGGTTCGGCGGATCCTGCGATCTGTGCGGCCACCGAGGAACTGCTCGACACCTCGGTGGTGAAGTGGACGTCGTTTGACCATGCGTTGAGGGCCAAGCAGATCATCGTGAAGGACCTGAGGTCGCCCCATTATGCGGCGTGCAAGAAGCTGGTGAACTTCGACCTGATCGCGAAATCGAAGCTGAAGTTCGCCCACGAGGCGCTCTACGGCGTCGGCGCCGGCTGCTTCGAGGAACTGCTGGCGGGCACGAGCTGCCAGGTCACAACGCTGAACGCCGAGCACAATCCGCTCTTCGGCGGGCTGAACCCCGAGCCCATCGCAAAGAACTACGTGAAGTCTGCGGCGTGGCTCGCGAAGAACCCGCACGACCTCTGTCTCGTGACCGACGGCGATGCCGACCGCGTCGGGGGCATGATGGGCGACGGCGGCCTGCTGACGACGCACCAGATCATCTGCCTGCTGCTGCGCCACTACGTCGTGAACCGCAAGCAGACTGGCCGGGTCATCAAGGCGCTGACCACCAGCACGATGGTGGACCGCATGTGCGCGAAATACGGAATGCCGCTGATCGAAACGGGCGTGGGCTTCAAGTTCATCGCCAGCGAACTGGTGAAGGGCGACGTGCTGCTTGGCTTCGAGGAAAGCGGTGGCATCGGTTTCCCCGGACACATTCCGGAGCGCGACGGCATTCTTGCCGGACTGATGTTGCTGGAGCTGCTGGCCGTGGAGAAGAAGCCGCTGGCTAAACTGATCGCTGAACTGGAGCGGGGAGTTCGGTCCGCACCGTTACGCCCGGCTCGACACGACGTTTCCATTCGAAAAGCGGATTTCGCTGATGGAATACTGCCGGCTGAATCCGCCGGCCAAGCTGCTGAAGTCGCCGCTCCACGACGTGAAGACGTTTGACGGGGTGAAGTTCACGGCCGCGGACGGATCCTGGCTGATGCTGCGCGGCTCCGGCACGGAACCGATCCTGCGCATCTACGCCGAGGCGAAGACCGACGCGGACGCCGAAAAGCTGCTCCAGCACGGGGTGAAGCTGACGAAGCAGGTGTGAACGCCACCTCCGGCAATGCCCATCGCCTCGGGGCGGTTTTCGAGTCCGTCGAAACGGCGGGAGTGGACGTTCAGTTTTCGGACGGCGAGGTATTGCGTCTATGCTCCTTCGTCGCGCTCGACGTGTCGGTTTATGGGCAAGTGGACGGATGGTCGGCAGAAATTGTCGACTGCATCAGCAGCCGACGCGGTCGGCTTTTCCGTCCGGGCAACGGCATCGACTTTCAGGAATCGGACGTGGTTGCTGTTCAAGACCCCGTGCGGAGCCAAGTCCTTTACTCCCGGAACTTGAATTCGCCGGGCAGATTGAAAAACGGTGGTTGAATGGTTGAGCTCATGGAGCGGGGCTCTCCGGGCTGCGCGAAGGGGCGTTCGAGTGCCTCAAAGCGCTGTGTTTCCCAGTCCCGCGTCCCGCAGGGCAGGGAAGTCCCGTCGCCATTCGGCCACCACCTCGGGAAGGACCCGGGCCGTTACCAGCGCCTCCCGTTGGCCGGCATCGGCGATGATGATGCCGTGCGGGTCCACCACGACGCTCCGGCCGCTGTAGTTCGCCTGCGGGTCCTGACCGACGCGATTCACGCCGACCACGTAGGCTTGGTTCTCGATCGCGCGGGCCTGCAGCAGTGTTAGCCAATGCCGTTCCCGGCGGGCCGGCCAGGCCGCGATCACCGCCAGCAGATCCGCGCCTTGGGACACCGCTTGGCGGAACAGTTCCGGAAAGCGCAGATCGTAGCAGACCAGGGGCGCGACCGTGAAGCCGTTCCAGGGGAAGGTGACGGTGGTATCTCCGGCTGAATGGGCGGCAGTTTCGCCACCCGGTGAAAACAGCCGCTGTTTCGCGTAGCGGGCCAAGAGAGAACCATCCGGTCCGAAGGACACCGCCTCGTTGTGGACCCGCCCGGCAGAATCCCGGGACACCGCGCCGCCGAGCACCGTGACCTCAAATTCGTCGGCGAGTCTGGCGAGGAAGGTTTCGTCTTCGCGGGCGGCGGTCTGGCAGGTGACGGCAACGTTGTAACTGAAACCGGTGCTGAACATCTCGGGCAGCACCACCAGCGAGCCCGGCACGGGCGGTTCCGCGGCGAGGAGTTCCAGCACCCGGGCGAAGTT
>CAIWAH010000400.1 GCA_903910585.1 uncultured Verrucomicrobiota bacterium | reverse complement strand
CCTCCGTGCTGGATGATTTCAACGCCGCCCAGCGCTCCGGCTGGGAGGACAAAAATCCAATAGGCCTGCCGCTGCCGGGTGGTCAACAGGCCAACGGCCAGTTTACGTTCAACCTGCCCCCGATTGGCGATGCGTATTTCCACTCCAGCACCAAGACCACCAAGACCTATGAGCTGACGGAAGGCACCCGGCACGAGTTCTCGGTGGACATGATCAGCGGCCAGGGCGGCGACTCGTTCGCGGTCCTCGGGTTCATTCCGCAGGCGACCGGCGCCAATTCCCTGGGCGGCTATGGCATCGCCAAGTCCGAGAGCGACCTGCTCATCACCAAAGGGATCAACAAATACTTCTTCAACGAGAACGTGAACCCGCCGGTGAAGAACACGAACGTCCGGCTGGTGCTCACCCTCACGGTCCAGGGCGGCAATGTCACCGTGCGCGGCCGCGTCCTCGATCTCGACAACAACCTCGAGACCCTGTTTGACCGCACCTACGTGGACACCCCGGCGGCCGACGTGTTCGCTGACGGCACCGACAACCCGGCGGCACCATTCATCGGTCTCGTCGGCAACGCGGTGCTTTACCTCTACGGCGATGGCGGCACCGACCCGTCCGGCTATCAGGTCGTTTACGACAACTTGGTGGTCGCCGCCCCGCCCGCCGCGGCAAACGTCGCCCCGATCATCTCGGAAATCGCCCCTTCAGAAGGCGCCAATTTCCTGCCGGCCACGACCCAGCTGACCTTCAAGATTGCGGATGACGCCGCGATCCCCGATGCCGGGGTCAAGGTCACCCTCAATGGCACGACCTACACCACGGCCAACGGCCTCTCACTGTCCGGCGCGGGCGCCAACCGCACCGCCACGCTCTCCGGCTTCTCCGCCGACAAGAGCTACTCGGGCACGATCAGCGTCACCGACGCGGGCGACATCGAGCGCACGGCGACGGTGTTCTTCGACACCTTCACCTCGGCCAACCGCCTCGTCGAAATCGAGGACTACAACTTCGACTCCGGGAGCTACTTCAACAACCCCGTGCGCACCCAGGAAGGCGGCGGTCCGGCCGAGAATTCCTACGTGGACCGGGTGGGCACGCTGGACGTGGACATCTCGGAAACCCGGGCCAACCCCAATGGTGCCGACACCCAGTATCGCACCTCGGACGCCGTCCGGATGGCGCACACGCTGGATCGCCAACGGTCCCCCTTCAACGCCGACGCGCTGGTCTTCGACTACGATGTGGGTGATCTGGCGGCAGGCGAATGGATGAACTACACCCGTGACTTCACCGCCGGCACTTACGAGGTCTATCTCCGGGAAGCGGTGGTGAACCTGCCCACGGCCGACAGCATTCTCGAACAGGTCACCTCCAGCCCCACCCAGCCGGGCCAGACGGTCAAGGTGCTCGGCTCGTTCCTGGGCAAGACCTCGGGCTTCACCTTCCGGAACGTGCCGCTGACCGACGGCGCGGGCCTCGCCTCCGTCCGGGTTCGCCTTTCCGGCAAGACGACGCTGCGCCTGCGCGCAGTCACGCCGGACAACGACACCGGCAACCGCCTGCTCAACTACCTGATCTTCGTGCCGGTCGCCGACGCCGGCGTCCAGCGCGCCACGATCGCCTCCCTCCGCCCGGCCAACGGTTCGACCGTGGAAACCGCTGAACCGCAGATCGAGGTCGCCATCGAAAACCGGGACACTTCGGTGGTTGTTTCGAGCATCCGCCTTCAGGTCAACGGCGCGGATGTCGCCGCGACCGGGTTCGCCACGACCAGTGGGGCCACCTTGAGCTACAACTTCACCGCCCCTCCGCCCAAGGGCGTTCCCCAGTCGGCCCGGCTGATCTTCACGGACAGCGAAGGCGTCAGCCAGACCAACGACTGGACCTTCACGGTCAACTACATCGAACTGGATCCGGCCACCCGCTTTGCCGGCCCCGGCACCACGCGCGGCATCACCACCCGGGTCACTCAGGCCCAGGAGCAGGGCGAAAACAGCCTCGATCGCGCCGAAGCCCAATTGGCCGCCAATTCGACCATCCCCGAGTTCTTCGACACCACGGTCACGTCCGAGGTGGTGAACTTCTCGCAGGAGGCGCTCGACGGCGGCTCGACCGGATACTTCGAGGGCGATCTGGTGATCCCCGGCCATTCTGCGGACTTCGGTTCGGACAACTTTGCAATGGAAGCCATCGCCTACTTGGATCTGCCCGCGGGCTTGACCCGGTTCGGGGTCCGCTGCGACGACGGCTACAAGCTGGCCAGCTCGGCCGCCCCGAATGCGGGCACCCTGCCGCTGGCATTCCACAATGGCGGCCCGGCGGACGAGACCTTCGATGTCGTGGTGCCGCAGGCCGGCGTCTATGCCTTCCGCCTCGTCTGGTATGAACGCGGCGGCGGCGCCCACGTCGAGTGGTTCACCGTCAATCGCGCCACCGGCGAGCGCACGCTCATCAACGCCACCGGCGGTGTCGCGGCCTACACGTCCGCCATCGCCGCTCCGTCGATCCAGCTGCTCTCGTCGGCCACGGTGGACGGCACCTATTCCGCCGTCTCCGGCGCGACGGTGGATTCCGGCGCCAAGACCATCACCACCGCTCTCGGCGGAAACGCCGCGTTCTACCGGGTATCCGGTGGCACGCCGACCAGCATTCAGATCAGCGGCAAAAATGTCGTCATCCGCTATCAGTGAGCTGACCTGAACCTTCCACGGCCGGGCACTGACCGTGCCCGGCCTTTCCTTTTTCCCATGTTGAAAATCAATCGCGGCATCGTGGCCGCACTGTGGATTCCCACGGACCCGGAAGGCCGGGTCCTCGACGGCGCCCTCGCGCGCCAGATCGGGTTCATCAGGGCCAACGGCGCGGATGCCATCCTCGCCCTGGGCAGCACCGGTGAGTTCGTCCACTTCTCCGAAGCGGACCGCGCCGCCCTGCTGGCCCGGGTCGTGGAACTCGCCGCGCCGCTGCCGGTCATGGCCAATGTCTCCGACGTCAGCCCGCGCGTGGCCCGCCGGCTCGCTCAGCTGGCCGAAAAGGTCGGCTGCGCCAGCATCGCGGTGCTGCCGCCGTGGTATTTCGCCGTCGGCCAGGAGGACCTGCTCGCCTTCTTCCTCCGGGTCGCCGAGGCCACCACGCTGCCCACCCTGCTCTACAATTTCCCGGAGCGGACCGGCAACCGCATCGCGATCGAGACCATCGCGGCGTTCACCGAGCGGGCGCCGATGGCCGGCGTGAAGCAAAGCGGCGCCGAGTTCACCTACCACCAGGAGCTGATCGCCTTGGGACGCCAGCGCAATTTCCCGGTGTTCACCGGCGCCGACCTGCGGTTGCCCGAAACCTTGGGACTGGGCTGTGCCGGCACCATCAGCGGACTGGCCAACCTCACGCCGGACCTGCTGCGCGACCTGTTCCAGGCGTGGACGGCCGGGCATACCGATCGCGTCGCCGCTGTGGACCGCCGGATCAAGCGGGTCGGCGAAATCATCTGCCAACTGCCGTTCCCGATCGATGTCTCCGCCGGTGTGCTCGCCCGCGGGCTCGAACCCGGGGCGCACAAGTCCGTGGTGTCCGCGGCCACCCAGCAGCGCTACGACCGCGTGGCGGCCGAGATGCGGGCGCAGTTCGCCGAATGGGGCTTGGCGCCCGCGGCGTGACCGGGAACGGTTCCGCCGGCATGAGCAGCGCTCCCCGGTCGCGGTTTGACGGGCTGGCCCGCCTTTACGGGCAGGCCGGCCTGCAACGGCTGTCCGCCGCCCACGTCCTGGTCGTCGGCGTGGGCGGAGTGGGCTCGTGGGTCGTCGAAGCGCTCGCCCGCAGTGCGGTCGGCACCCTCACGCTGGTGGACCTCGACGAGCTCTGCATCAGCAACATCAACCGCCAGTTGCCCGCCCTCGATTCCACGCTCGGTCGCGCCAAGGTCGAGGTGATGGCGGAACGCATCCGGGCCATCAACCCGGACTGCCGCGTGCATGAACGCCTTGAGTTCTTCACCGCCGACAACGCCGAGCGTCTCCTGCTCGACGCGGTTCCCAAGGTGGACTTCGTCGTGGATGCGATCGATGCCGTCGCGAACAAGTGCCGGCTCATTGCGCTCTGCCACGCCCGAAACATCCCGGTGGTCGTCTGCGGCGGCGCCGGCGGCCGGCGCGATCCCACCCAGATTCGCCTGACCGATCTGGCCCTCGCGACCCACGACCGCCTGCTCAGCGAGGTCCGCAAACGGCTCCGCAAGGAACACGGCTTTCCCCGAAACGGGAAGAAGTTCGGCCTCCCGTGCGTCTGCTCGGCCGAACTGCCCGTGTTCCCGCAGAAGGACGGCACCGTCTGCGCCGCCGCTGCGGCCCCGGCCGAGCCCGGCGAATCTCGCCGCCTCAATTGCGACTGGGGTTTCGGTTCTGCCACGCAGGTGACCGGCGCCTTCGGCTTCGCCGCCGCCGCCGCGGTGGTAAACCGCCTCGTCGCCGAGCCGGCGGCCTGACAACATCGGGGAGGTTCCCGCGCTGTGTTCCGTTCGTCCAGCAGGCGTTCCTGCCTTCCTGCTTTCCCGATTTCTCCCCCTTTGCGTCTGCGCCGCTTCGCTGTTCCCCTTGCGGCATGTCCATTCCGCTGCACTCGCTCCGCGCCGGCGTCATCGGCACCGGCTTCATCGGCCCCGTCCACATCGAGGCCCTGAAGCGCCTCGGCGTGCAGGTCACCGCCATCTGCGGTTCCACCAAGTCCGCCCGCGCCACCGCCGACCAGTGGGGCATCCCCGAGGTCTATGGGGACTACGATTACCGGGCGATGCTCGCTTCGCCCAACGTGGACGTGATCCACATCACCTCGCCCAACAAGGTCCACGTCGAGCAGTCGCTGGCGGCGCTCAAGGCCGGCAAACACGTCGTCTGTGAGAAGCCCCTCGGCATGACCTCGAAGGAAACGGCCAAGATCGTGAAGGCGTTGGCCGCCCCCGTAGCCGCCGACGTGAGGGGGCGGAAGGGTGCGTCCGCCGTTGCCAATCCGCCTCCGCACGTCGGCGGCTACCCGCCCGTCTTCGCCGTGAACTACATGTGCCGGTTTTTCCCCGCCGTGCTCCAGATGCGCGCCCTGGTCCAGCGCGGCGACCTCGGCCAGATCATGCACGTGCAGGGCCACTTCTTTCAGGACTGGCTTCAGATGCCCACCGACTACAACTGGCGTCTGCTCGCCAGCGAAGGCGGCAAGCTCCGCGCCGTCGGCGACATCGGCACGCACTGGATTGACGCCGTGTCGTTCATCCTCGGAGCCAAAGCCGAAGCCGCCTTTGCCCACCTGGAGACCTTCCACAAGACGCGTCTGCGCCCTGCCGGCGAGGTGCAAACCTTCGCCAAAGTCGATCCCGCCACCATGGTTCCCTACAAGGTGAACACCGAGGACTTCGGCAGCGTGCTGCTGAAATTCGGGAAGTCCGAGCACGGCTTTGTGAACGGCGTCCACGCCAACGCCTCCATCTCGCAGGTCGCGGCCGGCTGGAAGTGCGACCTCTACGTCGGCATCTACGGCACCAAGGGCAGCGTGCAATGGAGCCTCCAGCAGCCGAACGAAATCCTGCTCGGCCGCCGCGATGAACCGAACCAGATCCTCCAGCGCGGCACCGCCGGCTTCAGCGCAGACGTGGCGGGCTTCACCGACTATCCCGGCGGTCATCCGGAAGGCTTCCCCGACAGTCACAAGATGCACTACCGCGCCGTCTATGAGCACATCGCCAGCGGCCGGCAGACGCCCGTGCTCTTCGCCACCGCCGCCGACGGCCACCACGAGGTGAAGCTGTGCGAGGCGATCCTGAAGAGCAGCACAGCCCGGAAGTGGGTGAAGGTGTGAGGTCCTGAATCAAACCGGCGCTGGAATTCGCCGGCTGCGGCCCTAGCTTCCGCCCATGTTCAATGGTGCCGAAGTCACTCCGGCCGGTGTGGACCAGTTTCCGCTCCGCCGCCCCGTTTTGCCGCCGTATCAGATTGATGCCCTTTCGCGCGACATCCTCGCCCTGAAGCGCAGGCTCAACGCAGTCATTCTCGCACACAATTACCAGGTGGCGGAGATCCAGGATGTGGCCGACGTGGTCGGGGATTCCCTTGGGCTTTCCCAATATGCCGCGCGGACCCAGGCGGACGTGATCGTCTTCTGTGGCGTGCACTTCATGGCCGAAACGGCGAAGATCCTGAACCCGGACAAGCTCGTCATCCTGCCGGACCGCGATGCCGGCTGTTCGCTGGAGGAAAGCTGCCCGGCGGACCGCCTGGCCGCGTTGCAGGCCACCAATCCGAACTTCTACACGGTCACCTACATCAACTGCAGCGCCGCGGTGAAGGCGCTCAGCGACGTCATCTGCACCAGCGGCAACGCGGTGAAGATCGTCAACCATTCGCCCAAGGACCGCGACCTGCTCTTCGTGCCCGACGAGAATCTCGGCGGCTGGGTGATGGAGCAGACCGGCCGGCCGATGACACTGTGGAAGGGCAACTGCTACGTCCACGTCGAGTGGACGCACGCGGCGCTGATGCGCATCCGTCAGGCGTATCCGGGCGCGCCCGTGGTGGCGCATCCGGAATGCCCGAAGGCGGTGAGGATGCTGGCGGACGAAGTCTGCTCGACCGAAAAGATGGTGACCTGGTGCAAGGCCACTTCGGCCAAGAGCATCGTGATCGCCACGGAGGCCGGCATGCTGCACCGGCTGAAGCGCGAGTGCCCGGACAAGACCTTCATCCCGGCCCCGACCGACCGGTGCGCCTGCAACGAATGCCGCTTCATGAAGCTGAACACGCTGGAGAAGCTGCACGACTGCATGGTGAACCTTGCGCCGCGCGTGGAGCTGCCCCGCGACATCATTGAACGCGCCCGCCGTCCGATCGAGCGCATGCTGGAGATCTCGGCGCTGCCCAACTGATCCGCGCCCTGCGGGCCAATTGCTTTCCGCGCGGGCTCAGCCGAGATACGGAATCGTCAGCGGCCCCTGCGGCAGCACGGCCACGCGGGCGTCCGGTCCGAAGCGGGCCAATTCCTCGCGCACGGCCGCGGCGATGTCGCGGCAGGGCTTGAGGTGGGCCGCCTTCACCGTCTCATCCGACATCTTGGTGTGGATGAGCACCTTCGCCCGGCCTTGGATCAGCGACTGGATGTGGGCCTGCCACTGTTCAGGCCGGACGAACCCGGGTGACGCGAGCAGCGTGAGGATGCCTTCCGGCGACCCGCCCTCACGCAGGAGCTTGTCGAAGGGGCTGGCTGCGGGAACGCCTTCGCTGCATTCGGCCGCGAGGATGATCGTGCCGCCCGGTGCCACAATGCGTGCGGCGGCGCTCATGCCCTTCACGCCCTGATAGAGGTTCATGTCGAGCGGGTAGCCGGAGTTGGTGGTCACGACGACCTCGAACGGCCGGTCCACCTTCTGCATGGCGGAGCCGCGCACGAACTCGCGCCCGGTGCGGTGCGCCGCGATGAGATCACCGGCGAAGACGTTGGTGATCTGGCGATGGTCGTTGAGCGTGACGTTGAGCAGGAAGCTCGGGCCGACGCGCTGGGCAATCTCCAGCAGTTCCTCCCACAGCGGATTGCCCTCACAGATGCCGAAGGTGGCGCGCGGATCGTTCAGGTTGTCCCAGCCGTGGTTGCTCATCACCGTCTCGGTGGCGGCGACGCCCGGCATGAGGGCCTTGGGGCCGCCGCTGAAGCCGGCGAAGAAATGCGGTTCGATGAACCCGGTCAGGATGCGCACGTCGGCCTCGACCGCGAGGCGGTTGATCCACGCCGGCGTGCCGGTTCGGGTGGTGCCGAGCTGAACGCAGGCGGAGTGGTTCTCGGGTTCGTGGTTCACCACGCGCCAGTTCGCGACCACCTCGGGCGTGAGCATCTTCTCCAGTTCGGCCTGGGTGTTGGGGCGATGCGTGCCGAGCTGGTTGAGCAGCGTGACCTGGTCGCGGCGGACGCCCAGCGACTCGAGGTAAGCCAGCAGCCAGGGAATGAGCCGGTGATTGGGCGTGGCGCGGGTGATGTCGGTGAACAGGATGACGATCTTCGCATTCGGTTTCAGCCACTCGCGCAGCGGCGCGGCGCCGATGGGCTTTTCCAGCGCGGCGAGAATGGCGGCCCGCTCGTCGGCAAGACCGGGTCGTGGCGCCGGTTCGATGACCGTAGTCCGGCCGTCGGGGAACTCGACGGGAAGCTGGCCCTGACCGTAGGCGAGGTGAACTTGCATGGGCGCAGTATGCGGGCCGAGGGGGACCGCGCCAACTTCGGAGCGCAGGGCTGGAGCCCTGCGCTCCAAACATCCCGCTCAATGCGGCGGCGCCTCGAAGCCGATGCCGGCCACCAGCGTGCGGATGCGCAGCAGATACATGTCCGCCGTGATGTAGAGCGTCTGGCCGTCATCACCCCAGCCGCAGTTGGCGGTGTTCTCGCCGGTGAGGAGCGAGCCGAGGTGTTTGCCTTCCGGGCTGATCACAAGGATGCCCCCGGGTCCGCTGGTCCAGAGGTTGCCCTTGAGGTCCACCTTGAGGCCGTCGGGTCCGCCCTTGCGGCCCTGCTGCGCCAGCGGCTTGCAGTCGAAGAAGATTCGGCTGTTGGCCAAGGTTCCGTCGGGTTTGACGTCGAAGGCCCGGATGATCGGCGCGTTGCCGTCTGACTGGTTGACGTAAAGGGTCTTTTCGTCCGGCGACAGCGCGATGCCGTTCGGGAAGGTCATCTCGGTGGTCAGCAGCACGACCTCGCCGGATTTCCGGGCCAGATAGACGCCGTTGAACATCAGCTCCTTGAGCGGGGAGGCATTCAGCCCGTTCAGGCCGTAGGGCGGATCGGTGAAGTAAATGTCGCCCTTGCGGTTGAGCACGAGGTCATTGGGCGAGTTGAACCGCCGGTGGCCGAAGTGCGGCACCACGGCCTCATAGACACCGTCGGTTCCGTCGCGCCGGGTCAGGCGGGCAATCTGGCGGTTGCCGTGCTGGCAGAGCAGCAGGTTGCCGCCGCGGTCGGTGGCGAGGCCGTTGGAACCCAGCTCACGGTCGTTGCGCGAATGGCCGGTGTAGCCGCTGGGGCT
>CAIWAH010000399.1 GCA_903910585.1 uncultured Verrucomicrobiota bacterium | reverse complement strand
GATCCTGTTTGTCCGCATCCAACCGCATGCTGCGCAGCTTCAGCATCCGGAAACGGCGTCCACCCCGGCCGACTCGCTCCTGTTGGAAAAGAATGGGCCCCGGGGATTCCAGCAGGATCAGGCCGCCGATCACCGCCATGATGGGCAACGAACCCACCAGCCCCACCACCGCCCCGATCAGATCCACGGTGCGCTTCAGCACCCGGTTGCTCAGCCGGTCGAGTGGCAATTCTGCCACCCCCAGAATCGGCACCGCGCTGATCGTTTCCAACTGCAACCCCGACACGAGGATCTGGAAGTAGGACGGAATCACCTTGAACTGCACGAGGGCGCGGTCACAGAGGTTGGTCAGGGCGACGATATCGTCTGCCTGGCCGCCCAGATCGGCCAGGATCACCATATCTACGGCATGCTCGCGGAGCACCTCCGCCAGCTTCTCCATTTCCCCGAGACAGCGGATTTCTCCGCCGGGCGCCCGCGCATATTCCCCGGCCAACGACGGCACGCTGCCCACAATGTCATACGGGTGCGACGTGTCGGCGTGGATCGCCGCCGCCAGCCGGGCCGCTTCGTCGTTCCAGCCGATGAACAGCACCCGTTGCCGCAGGCTGGGCGCGAGCCAGTCCGACTGGAGGATCCGGTGATACAGTGCCCGCCAGCCGAGCACCGCGGCCACCGCACCCACCCCCGAGCTCAGGGCGTAGATCCGGGAGATCGGCGGGTTGAACTTCAGCACCAGGCTGAGGCTCAGATAGGCCAAAAGCCATAGGATCGAACCGCGCACCACGATCGCCGCCACCCGCCGGAACCGCAGCAGGTTCCGGGTGCGGTAAAGGCGGAGCTGTCCAAACGTGAAGAGCAGCAGCAGGGCGCCCACCGCGATGATGCCCAGATAATCGGCCAGCAACCGGTCCTGAAACGAACCGCCCGTGGTCCACCACGATTCCTTGAACGGGATCAGACCGGACTTGAACCGCAGCCAGAACCCGAACAGCAGCCCGGCCACGATCATCGCCAGGTCCCCGAAAAACGCGACCGCGTTCAGGGTGTCGGACTGCACGGTGCGGCGGCGGGTTCCGACCGCCGGAACACCCGGCACCACGGCGGCGGACTCGGTCGGCTTAAAATTGAACTGGGGACGATTCTCCAAGGCAACGCAGGCGCACGAACAACCAACGGCAGGTTAAAGCGGACAGGGGTAGGCGGAAAGCGGAAAGCGGCTGGGGAGCCCGGAGCTCCGAGCCGGGAGCCGGGAGCGGGGAGCGGGGAGCGGGGAGCAAAGCGGGCGCGGCGGACGCCGGCACCGAAAACAAAAAACCGGCGGAGTCCTGTTCGACTCACGCCGGCTGATGCTGATTCCCGGGCAACGGGCGCGGTTCACGCCCCTCGCTTCCCGCTTCCCGCCTTGCTCCTTGCTCCTTGCTCCTTGCTCCTTGCTCCGCGCTCTTCACCTCGCGTTCAGTGGAAGCTCTGGCGCTTCTCGCCGCGCTGGCGGGCCACCATCTCGTCATGGATCCACCGGTAGGTCTGCTCCATGCCCACCTTGAGCTTCGTGTCCGGCTCCCAGCCGAACACCGACTGGATCAGGGTGTTGTCGGAATTGCGGCCGTTCACGCCCTTGGGCGCGTCCAGCTTGTAACGCCGCTCCAG
>CAIWAH010000398.1 GCA_903910585.1 uncultured Verrucomicrobiota bacterium | reverse complement strand
GAACGAGAGGCTGAGGACGTAGAAATCGCCACCGAGGACGGCGCTGGAACCGCGGATGAGGTTCTGCACCACCAGCTCGTTGGTGGAATTGAGGTCCAGACTGAGGATCGGCGCTTCCAACGCGGCATTGCGGGAATCCACCAGATTGTCGGTCCGGATGGTCAACGCGCCCCGCGCCTGCAGCCGGGCCCGGTTCAGGTTGAGGTTCTTGGCGTCCACTGCGACGCGGCCGGCGTAGTTGGTGAGCGAGGCCTTTTCCAACGGCCGGCTGCCGAAGCCGAACAGGAAGTTGCCGCCGCTGATGACGTCGAAGGGATCGCCGGTCTGGGCGCTCACCGGGACGCGGGAAGGCATGCTGTTCACGGAAGCCGCCCAAGTCGCATAACCGTTGGTCGTGGCCGCGGGATTGACACCGTTGGTCATCGTGATGCCGGGGAACGGGGCCCCGTTGTCATCGTCAATCCACTGGGTGAAGATTTCGGGGAAGAAGTCCGCGTTCGTGCCGGACCCGATCACCGGGGTCGTCACGTCCATGTTGTAGGCGCGGAACATGAAGATGTTCGTCGGCTGGAAGAGGCGCTCAAACTCGACGTTGTTCAGCAGGGTGGTCACCGGATCGGCCGCGTAGCTGTCCACGATGACCAACGAGTTCGTTTCCGCCGTGGCCGTCACCGTATTGGTCCCGAACGTCGAGAACCGGATGAAGGCAATCTTCTGCGGATTGTCGGGCGCGTTCGGACCGCTCACCCAGCTCACGTCCACCCAGACGTTGGTATCCGGAACCTGCACGAACGCGACCTCGACCACCTTGTTGGTGGGACTGATCTGGTTCGTCTGGCAGAAGACCCGATAAAAACCTCCCAACCCAACCCGGCCGGTGCCGAACTGGGTCGTGATGTCAAACGGATTGGTGAAGACGACTTGGACCGGAGCAGGGCCGAAGGGCGTTTCCTCGGTCAAACCGGCGAACAAGGGGCTGCCGAAGGAGCCCAGATAATCGACCCGCATGTTCCCATACTGCCACCACCCCTCCTCGACGCCGATTTCCTGAAAATAAAACGGCTGGGTAACGGCGAAGGAGGTGGTGAACAGCGAACGCGTGTTCAGGCCACCAAAGCGGGCCCCCGACAAATCCCAGTTCTCGAATGAGCTATATTCCAGCGGTCCATTTCCAATGCCGCTGCGCTGAAGGTCCACGTTTTCACCGTGGATCCGGATATCTCCGGAAAAAGCACCCAGGATCGGCCCGCGGTTGACGATGTTGGTGGCCCAGATGGATATGTGGCCGCCATAGAGGGGGTGGCTGGCATCACCGGCGTCGCCGAAGGCGAGATTCGAAGTAAGTTCCAGTTCCTCGGACAGGAGCAGGCCCCGATTCACAAAATCGGTCGCCGGCCGGCGGAAGCCCGCATCGTCCACGGTTTCAAAACGGAAGCCCGGGTAACCGCTCAACTGGCCGAGGTTGACAAAACGGACCGTGTTCTGGGTCTCGTAAACGTTGTAGTTGGTGATCCAAAGCTCACCCCGGTTGGTCCATACCAAGGCGTTGATCTGGGGCAGATTCGGGCCGTCGGTGACGATGGAGGGCGCCGGTGCCGCTGCCGTCCTCAGCGAAAGGACAGCGAGCAAAAAGAGCAGAAACCTGAACTTCATGTTCATTCAGTGCGGTAAGTTGGCTAGTTGCTTCCGAATAGGCGCCGTTCAAGTTCAAACGCATCAATCCCCTGAGGGAACACCACGGGGGCGTTGGTCGTCCCGTCAAACGAACCGAAGATATAACCTTGGAATCCCTGTTCCTCGGGGGTCTCGTTCACGTTGATGGACCAGGGCCCCAGCTTGTTGAGGGTGATCTGCCCCGGCAGCACGTTGCCCGGACCGGCAGCCGGATTTCCGCTCGCCGTGTTGATCTGGGAGTTGTCCACGAACCCGAGCTGGCGGGAAAAGACGTAGGGAAATCCGCCGGTCGGGGAGACCCCCAGATCGGCCGCGGAAAACAGCAGGTCGGGCTGGGTCAATTGCCGTTCGACCGACTGGGTGACGTAGCGCCGCGTGAGCGGATCCCAGACCGCTTCCGGATAGCGGACAATCAGCGGCTCAATAAACCGTCCCAGGAAGGAGTCCACATCCAGACGGACAAAATTCACCTTGTTCACACCGGCCCGGTGAACCGGATCAGCCAGAGCGATATTGGTGGTGGTGGTCGTGCCGCCGCCGGCCGCGTTGGTGGTCGTCACGGCGATCGGGATGTAAATCTGCCAAGGCGTGCCGTCGCGGCGGGTGTCCACGACGGTCGGCGTGGTCACCTGCCGTCCGCGGAACGCTCCGGGCGGCGCGATTTCGGCATTGGTCCGTGATGGGTGCAGCAGATAGCGCAACGCACCGGCATCATCCCGGGTCAAACCGGTGAAAAAGAGCCCGCTTCCGGGAGACAGCAAGCCAGGATAAAGTTGGTTGAAAACCCTGGGATCCACCAGACCCGCCTGAGTGCCCGTGTAGCCGACGACGCTGACCTTGGGATTGGCCACGTCCAACGCGATATCCTGCGCATCCCAGAACTCCACTGGCGGCGGCCGGAAGTGGCGGATGTTGTAGGTATACAGCGTTCCGTTGACGAACGGGGAATAACTGTAACGCCATAGGTTCGGAGCCGCACCCGGGTTCACCGGAATCGGGGAAAAGTTGCGCTGGATGACCGTGTAGTCCGTGGTGGTCGCGTCCTCCACAATCCGCGAACGCAGTGTGTAGGTATAGCGCTCGGGCGAGGCCATGCCCAACTGTTCCAGCATCGCCGACAACGCGAGCGACTTGACGTCGATGATGCGCAATTGCTGCGCCGTGTAATTGTAGCGGGCGGTCTCCAACGGGAACTCCGCCAAGTCGGGCGACATGTCGGAGGCGCGGGGGAGGTCGTTCAGCACCTTGACCGCCGCATCCACGGCCGCCATGCCTGCCGGCCCGAAGTATTCCGCGAAGGTGATGTCGAAGCCGTAAACCAGAATGGGAGACTGCCAACGATACTCCTCCTCCAGGTTCATCGGCCCGCCCAAATCCTGCTCCCGGGCATTGATGATGAGGTTGATCCCATATCCGATGTCGGGGGTCTGATACTGGGCGTCGAACGGCCCCAGCAAGGAGAAGGCACCAGCCTCTCGGGGCGTCACTGCGGCGGCCAAAATCAGGACCGATGCTGCCAGGCGTTTGAGCATATTTAGCGGAGGAAGTTGACTCTGAAGTAGGTGCTGTCAGTGGCCGGATCAATGATGGTGAAGTCCTCCACCCCGGTGGCCAGTCGCTTGCCGCCGTAGTCGCTCCAGGTCGACATGTCGGCGGACGTCTGAATCTGATAGAGCGCGCCCGGAACCGTGGTCCAGGACAGCTTGCGGCCGGCTGGGGTCAGGGTCAGCAGCGTGCGCAGGCTGCTGGCCTTGTCGGTGGGCGAGGTGCCCGCCAGGAATTCCTCCCGGTTGGTCTTGCCATCCCCGTCGCTGTCCGTTGCGGCCGCAGGCCACTGGTCGGCGTCGGCACCGAAATACTTGGTCTGCCAGTCATCCGGCAACCCGTCGGCATTCTCGTCCGAACCCCAGGTCGTGCCCGACACCTCCGAGGACGCCGGTGAGCGCCGGCCGTCGGCCAAAACGTAGGCCAGCCGGACGGTGTGGGTGCTGGCGGGAGCCAGGCCGGAAAGGTTCAGGAAATTGTCCCCGGTGCTGGCGGCAATCGCGCTGCCGTCCACCGTGACCTCGTATCGCGCGACCGCCAGGCCGTCGAGCTGGGGCCAAGACACCTGCAGGCGGCTGGAGGAAGTTGCCACCACGTAAGGCGCGCTCGGCGCACTGAGGGCCACCTGGCTCCGTGAAAGCCGCTGCCCCTTGATTTCGATTCCGTTGGCCAGGCCTTCGAAACTGGTCCAAGCGACCAAAAACCGTCCTTCGGAATCGCTGCCCAGCGACGGGTTGGCCTGATCGCCCCGGCTGTTGGTGTTCACGGCGAACTCCTCCCCGGACGGAACTCCCGCTTCAGTGAGGATGCGGGCGCCAATCCCGTTGGCGAAGCCATCCAGGCCCTCGCTTTCGTAGGCCACCAGGACATCCCCTGCCGCCTTGGCCAGCGATGGCTTCGTCTGCGAACCGCTCGTCTTCGCGTTGACGGTCACGGAGGATGCCGCCGCCAAGCCATTTGCCTGCAACGCCTGGGCCACCACGTCCCACCCGGCCGAAAAATCGTCCACGTTGAACTGGCTCCAGGCCGCCAGCCAACCGCCGGCGGTTGCAACCACGGCCGGAGCCGCCGCCGGAGTTGTCCCTGGGGAAACCGTAAATTCGGCACCCAGCGGGCTTCCGTCCTTGGAGAACAGGCGGGCCTTCACCGAGGCGGTGGCAACGCTGCCGACCGATTCGCTGGCGAACGCCACGAGAATCTGCTGGTTGCCATTGACCGCGATGGCCGCATCACGCTGGTTGAACGCGTGGGTTTGGTTGACGGTCTGGGTGGCGCCAACCGCACCTTCTGCCGAGATGACGGCCAGCGAAACCTCGTCCATTGTTTCGCCCGACTGCCGCGTAACCCAGGTGGCCGCCACGGAACCATCGGCCAAGGCGGCCAATCGAACGTTGCGATGGTCACCCGATCCGGAGATTTCGATTTCATTTCCGGCAAAGAGACCATTCCGGCCGAGCCGTCGGCCAACAATGACCTGGCTGCCTTTTTTCCCGGATTGCCAGGCGATGAAGTGGGACCCATCCGCCAGCGTGCTGACCACGGGACGCTCCTGATCGCCGACCACCGTCTGGTTGGCGTTGAACGGTTCCATGAGGCCGGTGAACTGGCCGCCCAGCAGACGTCCCCGGATTCCCTGACCATCACCATCGGTGTTGTCTTCCCAGACCACAACCCCGCCGGTGGAGTTGAGCGAAAGTGACGGGAACAGCTGGTCGCCCTTCAGGCTGCCAGCGGGCCGGTATTCCCCGCCGGCCGCGGCGAAGTCCGCCAACCCGTTGAAGGTCAGGATGGACCCGATTGCTGTCGCCGCTGCCGCCCTCGCGACAGTCCGGGAAGTCCGGCGCGCGGGCCGGCCCGGGGTTGGCTGTTTATTCGGCATAGTTACACCTCGTGGTCGGCTGTTTTGGCCGTTTCACCTGCGATCGTGGTTCGGCGGATCAACGCGGGCTCCCGGCAGCCGGGGTGGCAGAAGGGTCGAACGGAAGGTTGTTGGGGTCGTGGACCCGCTTGCCGGCGGGGTCGACAATCGTCGGTGTCACGAAGATGACGAGGTTCTTCTTCTGGGTAAGGGAACTTTCGGAGCGGAAGAGCCGTCCAAGCACCGGGATGTCACCCAGCACCGGGACCTTGTCCCGCTGTTTCTTCACGTCTTCCGAGATAAGACCGCCGAGCACAATGGTCTGGCCGTCCCAAACAATGGCTGAGGTCGTGACCTGACGGGCCCGCAGGCGCGGCAGCGGAAGGGCGGCCCGGACGGGAATCTGCACCGTGTTTCCACCGACTGACTGGACCTGCGGCACGAAGTCGCCAGGAGCGTCGTAACCGAGGAACTCGGTGTAGGCCGGGATGATCGTCATTTGGATCGAATACTCGTCCGCTGAGACATACGGAATCACGTCGAGCACGGGGCCGAATGGAATGGCCTGGACGTTGTAGTTCACCTGCGAACCGACGGCGCCGCCGCCGGTCTGGGCGCCACCTGCTGCCGCCGCCGCTCCACCGCCACCAGCGGTCTGACCAGTCTGCACACCGGTGACGATCGAACGAACGTCAACCACGGTGACCTGGGCCTGGCGGCCGCTCAGGGTGGTTACCTTGGGAGCCGAGAGGAGGTCCACACCATCGCGCTGCTCCAGTGCATTGATCACCATGCGGAACTGCGGGTCGGTCAGGATGCCGGTCACGGTGGCGACCGTCGGGATGGCGCTTTGGTTGCCATCCTGATTACGCAATCCCCCGGTGATACTGGTGTCGGTGCTGCTAGGCAGCAACAGGCCAGGGCTCAGCACTTCCGTGCCGTCGGAGAGGAATCCGCTCGGCCCCGGGAAAACGCCGGAAGGATTGGCCGAGGTGGAGTTGCCGACATAGCTGGGAGCGGTCCCGCCGGAGGCACCAACCTTGCCGCCACCCATCAGGAAGTTGCCCAAGAACCACTGGAAGCCCAGAGCCTTGTTGTCCGCCTGGGTGATTTCGGCGAACTTCGCTTCGATCTCCACCTGCGGCGGAGCAACGTTCAGGGCCTGAATCGCCTTCTCGATAATGTCGAGATCGGACAACGTGGCGCGGACGAACAGAATGCCCGTGCGATCGTTGAAGAAGATGGCCTTCTGATCACCGACCTGGCCGCCCTGGCCATTGAGGCCGAGCGCACCGCCACCGCCACCAAACTGCGCCCCGCCGCCGCCACCGAAGCCGCCCTGCTGACCGGCGACGAACGTGGTCGGGAAGTCGACACCCGCGGCCTGGAAGAACTGACGGACCATTACCTGGACGTTGGCCATCATGTTGGTGCGGGTCACACCGGTGATGCCGGCGCCGGTCCCGCCGCCGCCACCACCACCGCCACCGCCACCGCCACCACCGAAGCCACCACCCCCACCGAGGCCCCCGGAACCGGCGCCGTCGCCCCGGGGAACGGTGACGATGCCCAGCTGGCCACCGGCGCCGCCGCCACCACCACCACCGCCGCCGCCGCCACCACCGCCGGCACCACCTTGGCCGACGGAGATGTCACCAAACGGGAATCCGACGACGCTCTCCAAGCCCTGCATGAACGTGTTCGGGTCCACGCGGAACTGGCGGGTCTGGAGTTGCTGTGGTTCAGGCAGCTTCTGGGTAAAGACGATGGCGTAGTCTTCGACGGAAACCTTCAGCGGCTTTTCGGCCACCTTGGCGATCGCATCGATGGCGTCAGCCAACCGGACGTTTCGCAGCGGGGGAGACAGACGGATGATGACCGAGTTGAGGTCAACGGGCTCCACCGGGGCGGCGGCAATCGGCTGAAGCGTAGTCGGGTCAATCGTCGGTGCCGCCGCAGTCTGGGCGTTGTCCACCGACGAATTCACGATGAAATTGATTCCCCGGCGCTCCGGATCGCGGAGCCGGGCCTGTTCGTCGAGGAACTTGACAACTTCGCTCAGGGGAAGCCCGTCAAACTTGACCTCATTGAGGATGATCCGATCCAGCTTCTGGTTGATCGCCTGACGGCCACCGCCGGTGTAAACCCGGTTGGTATAGGTGTAGGGGTTGCCGATGGGCAGGTTGTTCACCGGCCGTTCCCAAGCCTGCTCGACCTCCAACAGGCGGTCCTTGGTGGTGACACTGCGCTGCTTCTGGAACCGTCCATAGCGGGCTTCACGGATTAGGCTGAGATAGTAGAAGGCACCCTCGTTGTCCGGGTTGAGCTCGCTGGCCTTCTTGAGGATCGCCTCGGCCTCATCCAGCTTGCCCATCTCGAACATCAGCTTGCCGTCCTGAACCATCGTGGCCGCCTGCAACTGGGCCGCGCGGACATCGGGCACGGTGGCCAACGCCTGTTCGCTGGGCAGTTTGCCCACCAAATCCGCGAGCCGTTGGTCGTTGTCGGCCTTGAAGCTCTTGGCAACCAAGTTGGTCGGATCCACCTTGATGGCGCGGGTGACCTGGGAATCGGCCTCGCGCAGGTCGCCGGCCCGCTGGGCCTGGATCGCGAGACTCAGGCGCGCCGCGGACAGTCCGGTGGCCGCAACTTGCCGTTCCGCTTCGGCGGGACCGCCCAGTTGGTCAGCCAGACCCAGCGCGTCCTCATACAGTTTGGCAGCCGTCACGATGTCCTTGCCCGCGGCGGCGGCTTGGGCCGATTCCAGCGCCTTCCGAAGCCGGATGGACTTTTCCTGACGGAGCACCGCCTCTTCTTCCGAGGACTGGTTGGCACCCTGCGCGAACGCGGCATTGCTCGCGGTAACGAGCAGCGCAAGGCTCAGTAGATAGGACACTTTGGTCATGATCTGATTGCGGTTACGGTAAAATTGCGAACTCATTGCGGGGAAGGCAGGCGCAGAGAGGAACGTGTCTTGTTGGGAGCCTCAAGTATCACCTCATCCGGGGTGATGGAAATGATTTTGTGATTCGCGCCGTTGTTGTTGACGGACTCGTCCTGGCGCTTGCCGAGAAATTCCCGGGTGGTGACCTCTGACTTCAGGTCGGCGGCGTAGCCCATGACTTTGGAGAACAGCTTGTCCTTCACCAGAGTATGGCGTTCCCCGAGCAGCTCGATGGTCACTTCGGTCGGATTATCTTTCGGAGCCTTGACCTCACGGAGGAGGAACGTGCCATTCGTGCCCTCGGTCTTGGCGCCTTCGACCACCGAGGTGGTGATGGGGCGACGTTTGGCCGGAACCTTCTCAAAAACCTTTTCCACGAGGAACTGGTAGCGAAGCGGTTCGGCGGCGCCCGCAACTCCGGTGAAGGTGATATTGAGGTTCAGCGGATTGATGCGGGCCAACGTCAACAGGTGCCCCTTGGCGCCCACCGGTTTGATCACGCCACCGACTTTCATCCAAGTTCCCGGATTGAATGTGCGATGCTCGCCTGACAGTTCCAAACTGAACTTGGGAGTCACCTTGTTCAAGGCAACCTCCGCATTGGTGAGATTCGCGGGCGGCAGCGGTTTCTGGATGCTGGCCGTCTGAACCCGGAGCTTTTCAACCAAATCGTCCTGCACCGACTGCACTTGGCTGGACAGCCAGTAGGCCAGACCGGCGACCGCGAGCAGCACCACCACCAGCGCTACCTTCTCGTAATGCTTTTTGACGTATTCCATCGGCTTACTGGACGGCGGTTTCGGATTTCGGCGCGGCCTTGCGCTGTCCTTCCTGAACAGGGGGAGCCAGCTTGATGACTTCCAGCGCCAACGTGATCTTGAGCGGCTTCTCTTCGATCGCCGGCTCGTTGGCCTTCGGGGCGGCCGCCGTTTGCGCCACGGGCAACTGGGGCTGCGAAGCACCGTAGCGAGACCGGCCGGCCAGCCCATAACGGGACGCCAGAGCAGGGTCCATTCCTCCAAATCCGCCACCCATCGGCATCGGGGCGGCAGCCGCAGCAGCTGCATCCACGCCGGCTCCGGAGCCGGGTTCGACATTGATGGTCTTCACCACGTAGCAATTCGGGGATTTGACCAAACCCTCGATCACCTCACCAAGTTCACCACTGAAGCACTGGAACGTGGCCTCGTAGCCGTAGATGGACGCACCTACCAGATCATTCGTGCCCGGCTTTTTCCCGGCGATGACATCCGGATTCGCAAATCCCTCGTTGGTGCCAACCCCGTAGCGCTTCAAGCCGAGGAGCGAATGAATCTTGGCTCCAAACAGGATTCCGCAGATGTCCTCGATGTCAGCCAGCTCCCGGGAAAATGCCGGGAGCGAGGTGGCGGCGAGCTGCAGCTGCTTCCGTTGCTCCGCAAACGTGAACGCATATTTGTCGGAAGGCAGTTTGACACCGGCCTGCGATGCGTCGCGCTCCAACTGGCCAATCGTGGATTCCAACAGCGACTTGAAAGCCCCGTTGTCCATCGATTTCACCTCTTCCAGCAGGCCAAACCGGGTCCGGGCATCGTTGATGAATTTGGAAACCGTCTCCTGCTCCTTCTTGGCAGCGTCGATGTTGGGCTTGTTGGGGTAAACCTCGCGCCGGACCAATCCGTCCAATTCCTGGTTTTTCTGCTCCAACGCGGCCTTGGCCTCGTCACGGGCCGTGCCCGCTTGCAGGACGTAGAACACGGCACCGCCGAGCGAAAGCACGGCCACTCCGAGCCCGACCACAAACCCGACGTTTTTCTTGATCCAGTCCATGTCAGAGCTTGATAGGGCGCTTGAGTTTGACCTTCAGGGGAAACGTGAAGGACACCGCAGAATCCTCGACTTGGTCCAACGTGCCGGAGAGCTGGGTCTCCTTTTCGTCGAAGAGCGGGCTCGACTTCATGTTCCGCTCCACCTCGTAAGCAAGCTCGCCGTTCGCCTTGGCCCGGAGGTTGACTGCACGGATGGTGAGGTTGAGGACCGCCACTTCATTGGTTGAGGCGGCCGTCTTCTTCGCCCCTTCCGCCGATTCACCCTCAGCCCCGTCGCCACCGGTCACTTTCAGGCCGTATCGCTTGGCCAAAATCGGATCCATCATGAACCGGGGCCGCGGAGAATCCTCTTCGGCAGCGGCCGCAAATTCAGGCGCCGGTTCGGTGGAGTAAAGCTTGTCAATCCAGACCCCGACATCCGCACCCAGCTTGACCTTGGACGCCCGCTCGGTCTCCACCAGCACCCGGCGCATTTCGCCGAGGATGTCCGCCCAGTAAACTCGGTTTTCCATCCACTCGCCCAACTGCTTGGCCTCGTCGGCAAGTTTCTTGAGCTTGGCCTCTTCCCGCTCCAGAGACTCCTTGGTCGAATTGAGCGGAGCCAACGTCTCGTCGATCTTCGCGGCACCCTCTTGATAGACCACGGAGGTGCGCTGGGAAAACATCCCGAACGCCCACACGCCAAGGGAGAGCGCAAAAGCCGATGCGAGGAGGTAGGGCTTTTTGGAATTGAATTCCTGCCGGGCCAGCGACGCCTTCGGCACCAAGTTCAATTCCACCGGGCACTGGGCGATGTTGCGCAATCCCAGGCCAACCACTTCACCAAAACACTGGGCCACCCGCTCCAACTCCTCGACGTTGATTTCGGGACCGATCTCCACGCTGCGGAACGGATTGAAGAAATCCACCGGCAGGCTGAGCTTTTCCTGAAAGAACTGCCCGGCGTAGGGCATGATGGATCCGCCACCGCACAGGAACACCCGGACCGGAGCGGCACCGCCCTGCTGGGTGCGGTAAAACTGAATCGTCTGATTCACCTGCAAATGCAGGCGGGTCAGGACGTTGCGGGCCACCTTGGAGACGGCCGCCACCTTGGGATTGTCCGGCTCCTCGTAGGCGCCACCCAAGCTGACAAAGCCTTCGGCCAGCTTGAACTTCTCCGCCTCGTCGAAGCGCAGTTTCGACTCGGCCGCAAATTCCTGCGTGATCGCGTTCGCGCCCACATTGACGCTGCGGGCGTAATACTTGTTGGCCTCGAACAGCAGGACATTGCTGGTCTTCGCCCCGATATCGATCAGCAGCGAGCAGCCCTCCTGATCGCCGTAGCTGAACCGGAATGCGTTTGCGAGCGCACCAATGGAGCAGTCTACCGTCTGCGTCTTCAGCTTGGCCGCCTCGGCCGCCGCGAAAATCTGCTTTTCAACGATGTCCGACTTGATCGCCACCAGAAGAACTTCCAACTCACCGCCCGGACTGGTGCCGAGGATCTGGTAGTCCCACGCGGTCTCCGCGAGCGGAAACGGCACGTTTTGCTGGGCCTCGTATTGGATGATCTGGGTGACCTTCGAGGTATCAACCGGAGGCAGTTTGACAAATTTCGAAAAAACCTGAAATCCGGGAGCGCAGAGAGTCGTCGGTGCCGAAGCCGCGGAGAACCCGCCATCCGCCATCAGTTCAGCAATGGCCTTTTTGACCACATTTTCCCGCGCCGCGTCCTGCGAGCCCGCCAAGCCGAGCGGTTTGACGCCGAACTTCAGCAGGCGAAGACTGCCCCCTTCCGACGCCTCGAACTCGGCGGCCTTGACCGACCCCGCTCCGAGATCCACTGCCAGAAATGTCTTGGACTTCAGCATGATTTGCGTCGTTTTTCCAAGCCAGCCGACAAAAAACGCCCCTCACGGCATGCCCGCGAGCAGGCGATCTCGGCTTAAGCTGCGGGCTACCTAAAGAAGTTGCCCGGATGGGTCAAACACAAAAACCCCAACACCCCAAAAAAATGTTCACAACTGTTCACGATTCAGGCTTGGCGTCCCATTTCCTTGCCTATCAGCGGCCTGCCGAGGGCCCCAATCGGGGCACGTTTTGTGGCAGTTTGGGCAGTTTCGGGATGGCAAGGCTGGCTTCGGTCGCGGCAAGTTCCGAGTGTTTCCTCCCATGCGTTGCTCTGCGCCCATCGCTTCGGCCCTGATCGCCATCTCCGGCCTCCTCACCCCGGCATCCGCGGCGAAGGTCAGCTTCAGCCGCGAGGTCCTGCCCATCCTGTCCGACAACTGCTTCTACTGCCACGGGCCATCCGAGTCGGGACGGAAGGCCGACCTCCGCCTCGACATCCCCGATGGTGCCTTCCGCGTGAAGAAGGGGGTTGCGGTCATCAAGCCGGGGAAGCCCGAGGAGAGCGCCCTCATCCAACGGCTGCACTCCACTGATCCCGATGAACTCATGCCGCCGCCCGAGTCGCATCGGCACCTGACGGACGCCCAAAAGGACATCCTGCGCCGGTGGGTCGCGGAAGGGGCGCCGTGGGGAAAGCACTGGGCCTTCGAGTCGCTCCAGGAAGTTCCGGTTCCGACGCCGGCCGACGGTTCAGCCGGAGGAAGCCCTCTCGACCGGTTCGTCCGTGCCCGATTGGCGGCGGAGCAACTCCGCGCCGCCCCCGAAGCCGACCGGGCTACCCTTATCCGCCGGGTTTATCTCGACCTGACCGGCCTTCCCCCTTCCCCAGCAGAGGTGGAGGCGTTTGTCGCGGACACCGCCCCATCCGCTTACGAGGCGTTGGTGGATCGCGTCCTGCAGTTGCCCGCCTACGGCGAACGTATGGCGCAGGAGTGGCTCGACCTCGCCCGCTACGCCGACACGTATGGTTTCCAAGCCGACGTCGAGCGGGACCTGTCGCCGTGGCGGGACTGGGTGATCCAGGCGTTCAACGAGAATCTCCCGTTCGATCGGTTCCTCACCTGGCAACTCGCCGGGGACCTGTTGCCGGAACCCACCCGTGAACAGCAGCTCGCCACCGCCTTCAACCGCCTGCATCGGCAGACCAACGAAGGCGGCAGCATCGAGGAGGAGTGGCGCACCGAATACGTCGCCGACCGGGTCCACACCATGGGCACCGCGTTCCTTGGCCTGACGTTCGAGTGCAGCCGTTGCCACGACCACAAATACGATCCCATCGGCCAGCGCGATTACTACTCGCTCTTCGCCTTCTTCAACCAGATCGACGAATCCGGTCTCTACTCCCACTTCACTACCGCCACCCCCACGCCGACGATGTTTCTCTACGGCGACGGCCTGGCAGAAAAGCATCGCGCGGCCAAGGAGGCGGTGCGCGCCGCCGAGGCGAAGCTCGCCGAAGTTTCCCAAGGAGCCCGCGAGCGCTTTGCAGCCTGGGCGAAGTCCGGTGCGGCCCTGGACCGGCCTACGCCCGTGGCCGCCTTTCCGTTCGACACTTTGGTCAGCAACCGCTTGGAAAGCACGGTCGGGCTGGCCAAGGCCTCGCTCTCGGACAGTCCGGAACTCGTTCCCGGGAAGACCGGCCAGGCGCTCAGGTTCAGTGGCGACAACTCGGCGGTGATCGAGGGCGTCGGCAGCTTCAAGCGCACCGATCCGTTCAGTTTCGACCTTTGGCTCAAGCCCACCGCCAAGCAGGACCGCGCCGTGGTGTTCCACTTTTCCCGCGCCTGGACCGATTCCGGCAGCCGCGGCTATGAACTCGTCCTCGACCAGGGCCGGCCGTTCTTCGGCTTGATCCACTTTTGGCCCGGCAACGCCATCGCGGTCCGGGCCCAATCCGCCCTACCCACCAACGAGTGGACCCGCCTGACGATCACTTACGACGGCTCCAGCCGGGCCAGCGGCATCTCCCTCTACCAAAACGGCCAACCGCTCCCGGCCGAGGTCGTCCGGGACAATCTCTACAAGGACATCCATCACCGCGGTGAATGGGGCGATGGCGACGCCGGCGGCATCCGCCTGACCCTGGCTGGCCGGTTCCGCGACAACGGATTCAAGGACGGTCTCATTGACGACTTTCAGGTCTTCGACGCTTGCCTCACCCCGGGAGAGGTCGCCCGCCTGGACGCCCCGTCAGGGCAATCATCCCAAGCGGATTTCGCAGCCTACCTGAACCACGTTGATGCCCCCTACCGCTCCGCGCTCGCCGCCGTGAAGCAGGCCCGCGGCGCCGAAAACGACCTGGTGGCCGGCCTCCGCGAAATCATGACCATGCGCGACCGGCCGGAGCGCCGCGTCACCCACGTGCTTCGCCGCGGCGCCTATGACGCCCCGACGGACGTCGTCCAAGCGGGCACGCCCGACCGCATCTTCCCCTTTCCCGCCGACGCTCCCCGCAACCGCCTCGGCCTCGCCCGCTGGATGACTGATCCGAAGAACCCGCTCACGGCCCGCGTCGCGGTGAACCGGGTTTGGAAGCTTCACTTCGGTCGTGGGCTCGTCACCACGGTCGAGGATTTCGGTGCCCAGGGCCGCCTGCCCTCGCACCCGGAACTGCTCGACTGGCTGGCCGGCGAATTCATCCGCAGCGGCTGGGACCGCAAGGCGCTGCACAAGCTCATCCTGATGTCCGCCACCTACCGGCAGACTTCCGCCGCTTCCGCCGAACTGCTCGCCCGCGACCCGGACAATGTCCTGCTCGCCCGTGGTCCAAAACACCGCCTTGGCGCCGAGATCATCCGCGATCAGGCGCTCGCCGCGAGCGGACTGCTGGTCCGCAAACTCGGCGGCCCCAGCGTGAAGCCCTACCAGCCCGCCGGGGTCTGGGAAGAATCCGGCACGGGCAAGTCCTACACTCAGGACAAGGGCGAAAAGCTCTACCGCCGCAGCCTCTACACGTTCTGGCGCCGGACCGCACCGCCGCCGTCCATGCTCACGTTCGACGCGACCTCCCGCGAAGTCTGCACGGCCAAGCGCGAGACCACGACCACCCCGCTCCAGGCGCTCGTGCTCCTTAACGACCCGCAGTTCCTCGAAGCCGCCCGCGTGCTCGCCGAACAGACCGTCCGCCAGCACTCATCCGATCCCCAAGCCCAGGTCACCGACACCTGCCACCGCCTCTGGGGTCGCGCCCCGCAGGCGAAGGAACGGGCCATTCTGGGGCAACTTCTCCGGGAACAGCTGGATTACTTCCAGGCGAATCCGGAAGCCGCGACCAAATACCTCGCGATCGGTGAACGCCCGCGTGATGAGTCCCTGCCCGCCGACCAGGTCGCCGCCACCGCGGTCCTCGCCAGCGCCGTGATGAACCATGATGACTTTGTGATGAAACGATGAGTTCACGGGACCAAAAACCTGAGGCATTTGTGCGAGGAGCCGCCAAGCTCACCGACATCTTTGGCCGGTGGCCCACATTTCACGATGCATCGGCCTTCGCGGTGGAAGTATCCGGGCCAAACACGGAGAACTGCCCGACCAAGTCGGTCCAACTCGTCCTGCTGACTTGCGAAATGACAGGCGAGGTGGACGAGAAGGGTTACTTCAAACAGCGAAAGCATACAGCCGTGGTTCTGCGCTTCAACGAAGTCTCGGAGCTGGACTTGGCTCGCTTTGGAGACAGCAACGTCCTCTTTGGGATGCAACTGACTCCCGGCCCTGAGGGGATTCGCGTCGTGCTGGATTCCGCGATGGGCGGGGACATGGCGGGAAGCTTGAACTGCAAGGCCATTGAGCTGGTCGAGGCGCGCCCCTGTCCTGCCAATGCCGGTGCTTGGTTGGACGATTTTGTCACGGAGCATCGGCTCTCGGACTCATGACGCTTATCAACTTCAACGGCAGATTCGATGTGTCCGGCCCGGAGGGCCTCAGGAACTTAGCCGGGGGCAACGCCCCCGGTTTCCATGCCATTACCGCACGCACCCCGGAGGGGTGCCGGAACCCATGACCTGACCCATGGCCTCCACCTACCTCTCGCTCAACTACCACCTCGTCTTTTCGACGAAGGACCGGCGCCCTTGGATCGAAACCGCCTGGCGCGACCGCCTTCACGCCTACTTGGGCGGCTGCCTGCGCACGCTCGGCGGTTTGCCGGAAGCCATTAGCGGCGTTGCCGACCATGTGCATCTGCTGGTGGGTTTGCGCGCTACCCACCGGCTTTGCGACGTGCTGGAGGAGATCAAGCGTGAGTCCTCGAAATGGATTCACCGGGAAATCGGGCTGGCCGAGTTCGCGTGGCAGGAGGGCTATGCCGCGATCACGGTCAGCCCGGGACTTCGCGACCAGGTGAAAGCCTACATCGCCGGCCAGGAAGCGCACCACCAGCGCCGGGACTTTGTGGCCGAGCTAAAGGATTTCCTCGCCAAGGCTGAGATCCGTTACGACGAGAGGTATCTGCTGTGACTCTTGCTGCTTCCACCGACGCGCCTTCCAGCACCCCTCCGGGGTGCATCGGGATTCATGCCACCGTCCCGGGGGCGTTGCCCCCGGCTAAGCTCCACAGGCCCTCCGGGCCGGAAGCAGCCCCATTTCTTCAGCCCGATGTAGCCCACGCCTCTTTCCGTCATCTTCGATTCCACGAGACCGGTTTCGCACCCGCAACCCGTGTTCCGTTTCCTGAATACCGCGTCCTGCCATGAACCCCTGCCCCGGTCCTCTCCCCGCCTTCGGCCTCAGCCGCCGCCAATTGCTAAACCGCTTCGGCCTCGGGCTGGGCGGCATCGCGCTGGCCCATCTGCTCAATCCGGCTTCCGCCCGTGCCGCCACCGCCGGTCCCGACCTCGGCATTCTGGGCGGGAAACTGCATTTCACGCCCAAGGCCAAACGCGTCATCTACCTCTTCATGAGCGGCGGCCCGTCGCAGCTCGAGACGTTCGACTACAAGCCGCTGCTCAATGAGCGCAACGGCGAGCAGTTGCCCGATTCCGTCCGCCGCGGCCAGCGCCTCACCGGCATGTCCGGCAACCAGGCATCCCTGCCGATGGCCGGCTCGATCTTCAAGTTCGCCCGGCACGGCCAGGCCGGCACCTGGATGAGCGAACTGCTGCCCCACATGGCCAAGGTCGCGGACCACCTTTGCGTCATCCGCTCGATGTTCACCGAGGCCATCAACCACGATCCGGCGATCACCTTCCTCCAGACCGGCTCGCAGGTTTCCGGTCGCCCGAGCATCGGCGCGTGGGTCCATTACGGTTTGGGCAGCAACAACGAGAATCTGCCCGCCTTCGTCGTGCTCATCACGCGCGGCAAGGTGGACCAGCCGCTGTATTCCCGGCTGTGGGGCAGCGGCTTCCTGCCGGCCGAACATCAGGGCGTGCAATTCCGCGCCGGCAAAGAACCGGTGCTTTACCTCAACAACCCGGACGGCATCTCCACCGCCAGCCGCCGGCAGATGCTCGACCGGCTGCGGGAACTGCACGAGTTCGGCCGCGAGCAGTCCGGCGACTCCGCCCTCGATGCCCGCATCGCGCAATACGAAATGGCCTACCGGATGCAATCCTCCGTGCCCGACGTCACCGATCTCTCGAAGGAAACGGAAGCGACCTACGAGCTCTACGGTCCTGACGCCAAGAAGCCGGGCACCTTCGCCGCCAACTGCCTCCTCGCCCGCCGCCTCGCCGAACGCGGCGTGAAGTTCATCCAGCTCTATCATCAGGGCTGGGATCAGCACGGCGGCCTGCCCGGCGGCATCCGCCAGCAGTGCAAGGAAACCGACCAACCGGCAGCCGCGCTCATCACCGACCTGAAGCAACGCGGCCTGCTGGAGGACACGCTCGTCGTGTGGGGGGGTGAATTCGGCCGGACGAATTACTCGCAGGGCAAACTCACCGCAACCGACTACGGCCGCGACCATCACCCGCGCTGTTTCTCGATTTGGATGGCCGGCGCGGGAATCAAGCCGGGCACCGTCTATGGCTCCACGGACGACTTCGGCTACAACGTCGCGGAAAACGGCGTCCATGTGCATGACCTGCACGCGACGATGCTGCACCAACTCGGCGTGGACCACGAACGCCTGACCTACCGCTACCAGGGCCGCGACTTCCGCCTCACCGACATCCACGGAAAGGTCGTGAAGGGCATCCTTTCCTGAGCCCCAATGCCTCGGGACGCCATTCTGATTCTGGAAGACAACGCCGAACGGCGGGACCATTTCACGTCAGCGGTGGCTTCGTTGCCGGGCATTTCGCTGGTGGTTTGGCCGGATGCCCCGGCGATGATCCGGGAGCTGCCGGACTGGTTGGGCCGTGCGCGCTTGATTTCCCTCGACCATGATTTGAATCCGCAGCATCCCGAGTCGCCTGATCCATTGACCGGTCTCGAAGTAGCCGTGTTTCTCGCGCCCCACACTCCGTGCTGTCCTGTGATCTTACACACAACGAACTACCTTCGCGTCGAGTCCATGGATCGTGAACTGCGCGACGGCGGCTGGCAGACTGTCCAAATACGCCCGTTCAGAGATGACTGGATCGAGCGGTTTTGGCTGCCCAAGGTCCGGGAACTGATCTCCCAATGAGCAGCATGTCGCTCGCAAACAAATCCCTCGTCATCGTCGGCGGCACCAGCGGACTGGGCCTCGCGGCGGCTCGGGCGTGTGTGCGGGCCGGTGCCCGCGTGGTCGCCGTCGGCCGCGACCCGCAGAAGGGGGCGGCGGTCGCGCAAGAGTTGGGCGAAGCCGTTCGTGTGCTCGCAGCCGACGCCACGGACTCCACGACCGCCGACAAGGCCATTGCGCTCGCCGTTTCCGAGTTCGGCGGCTTCCACGGACTTTACCATGTCGCGGGCGGCAGCGGACGCCGGCGCGGCGACGGCCCGTTGCACGAAATCACGGACGAAGGCTGGGACTTCACGCTCCAGCTCAATCTCACGTCGCTCTTCTACTCGAACCGCGCGGCGGTCCGGCAGTTCCGCGCCCAAGGCACCGGCGGCAGCATCGTGAACTGCGGCTCGGTGCTGGGTTTTTCACCGTCACCCCAGTTTTTCGCCACCCACGCCTACGCCGCAGCGAAGGCCGCCATCATCGGCCTGACGAAATCGGCGGCGGCCCGCTACGCACCCGAGAACATCCGACTAAACGTCCTGGCGCCTGCCCTCGTCGCCACGCCCATGTCACAGCGCGCACAGGGCGACGAAGCCATCCTGAACTTCATGAAGACCAAGCAACCGCTCGACGGCGGCCGCATCGGTCAACCGGAGGACCTCGACGCCGCGGTCGTTTGGTTGCTGAGCGACGAAAGCCGTTTCGTCACCGGCCAGGTGATCGCGGTGGACGGCGGGTGGTCGGTTTCAGAAGGGCAACATTTATGAATCAACAAATTGCCACAACGAGGTCTCCTTGGACCATTTGGTGGCTCCTGCTCCCCAGTGTTGTCTTCGCCTGGTCGGGAGTATTGGGCGCCACCCATCTCACTCTGGATTGGTTGACTCTAAACCAAGCGCTGAATCCTTCGTTGCCGCGCGGCGAGCTAGAGACGATTAGGCTTCAGCTCAAGGCATTCGGCTGGGTCGCAGCCTTGCCAGGACTCTTATTAACGGTTGGATTCTGCACAGGGCACACATGGAATCAGTGGCGATACAGGCCATAAGTTACGTCCTCGGCCTCGACCTCGGCGGCACCAGCGTCAAGGGCGTTGCCGTCACGCCGGACGGCGAGACGCTCGCCAAGTTCCACGAATCCTTCGTGCTGGCGGAACCGATGGCGTTCGCCCGCTGTGTGGCCAAGGTGGCGGCACTGGCCGAAGCGCAGTTGGGCCGGCCGGGGCGCATCGGCCTGTCGGCGCCCGGCATTGCCGCGAAAGACGGTCGCAGCATCGCCTTCATGCCGGGCCGCTTCGAGGGCCTCGAAGGCCTGGTCTGGGCCGATTACCTCAGCCGCCCCGACGGTGTGCCGGTGCTCAATGACGCCAATTCGGCGCTGCTGGGTGAGGTCTGGCTGGGGGCTGCCCGCGGCGCGACGAATGCCATCCTGCTCACGCTCGGCACCGGCGTCGGCGGCGCCGCGCTGGTGGACGGACGCCTGCTGCGCGGTCACACCGGCAAGGCCGGACATCTCGGCCACGTCTCCCTGGACCCCGATGCCGCGCCGGACATCTGCCATTGTCCCGGGTCGCTGGAAACGCTGATGGGCAACTACAACATCGCCGAGCGCACGAACGGCCGCTTTGCGACCACCCACGACCTGATCCGTGCCCATGAGGCCGGCGACGCCTTCGCCACCGAGGTTTGGCTGAAATCGGTGAACGCACTCGCCGCCGCGCTGGCGTCGTTCGGCAATGTCCTCGACCCGGAGGTCGCCATCATCGGCGGCGGGATCGCCCGCTGCGGCGAAACGCTGTTCCGGCCACTGCGGGAACAGTTGGGCGCGATGGAATGGCGCGCCGGCGGAGCAGGCATGCGCCTGGTTCCGGCCGAACTGGGCGAACTGGCCGGTGCCTACGGGGCCGCCCGGGCGGCGGCCGATCAGTAGGCGGCGGTGTCCACCCGCTCGACCTTGAGCATCGGCGTGCGCCAGCGCTCATCGCGCCATTCGGTGCCGTGGATGAACACGCGTTTGCCCTCCCAGCGTTCGAGCTTCACGTCGGGGTTCTCGACCACGAGGAAATCAATCAGGCCTTCGTCCCGATTGAAGAGCCCGCCCACACGGCGAATGCTCCGAAGCTCGTAATCCCCGGGCGCCTGCAGCTTGGTGGTGCGGCGGATCACGCCTTCGCGCACGACGGCCCGGGCCGCGGGCGCTTCCGCGACCGGTTCGGCCGGCACAGGCGCGGGTGCGGGCGTCTCCACTGCCGGAGCGGCGACCGGTTCCGCCGGAGTCACCGGCTCAGGCGCAGGCTGGCTGGTCACAGGGGCCGGTTCCACGGCAGCCGGTTTGGTCTCCGCTGGCAACCGCAAGATCGTCGGCTGGGAAGCAGGCTTCAGTCGGATCGCCGGAATGACGTCGGGCTCGACCGGCTTGGTCTCGAGCGCAACCGGCGCGGGCGGTTCCGTGAATTCGATCAGACTCGCGGCCACGTAGGCGACGGCCTGGGGGGGCGGTTCGATCTGCGTCCAGTCCTCGGCCTGCCGGATTTCCGTGACGGCTTCACCGCGCTTGAGTTCGCCCAGTTCACTGTAGTTGCGGCCCGGGCCGGCCCGGAACTTCAGCACCTCGCCCTTCACCGTCTTGGACTTGGCCTCGAGGAGCGGCGTGTAAACCCACACCGACACTTCCTTGGGCAACTGGATGCGGGCCCACTTGCGGCTTCCGCCGGGTTCACCCTCGGCTCCGTCCACCTCCGCCAGCACCTCCACGGAAGCCCCCTTGGACAGCGTGGCGAGCACTTCGCCGTCGTAGGAAGGCTTAGCCCGGACGTTGGTGCGGTCGCCCCTGATCTGGGCCGGTTTCGGAGTCTCGGCAGCGAACCCTCCGCCGGCCAACGACACCGCGACAAGGGCGGCGGACAGCGATCGGGGGGACGGGAAACGGCGATGGAAGGCGGCCATGGCGCCGCCAGAGTCGGACTCAGCGGGCGTCCTGCAAGAGGGATTTGACCTCACCGTCGGTCAGGACGCGATATTTGCCCACGGGCAGTTCGCCGAGGCGGATTTTGCCGATCTGGGTGCGCTGCAGGCGTTCCACCTCGAAGCCGATCGCCTCGAACATGCGGCGCACCTCGCGGTTCTTGCCTTCGCCGAGTTCCAGCTCCACCAGGCTGTGGGAGTTGTTGGAGGAAATGAGGCGCACGCGCTCGGCCCTGAGCATTTCGCCATCGTGCCGGATGCCCGCCGTGAACGGCCGCAGGTCTTCCGGCTCCAGTTTGCCGACGATGGTCGCGCGGTAGTGCTTGTGGATGCCGTAGCGGGGATGGGTCAGCCGCAACGTCAGTTCCCCGTCGTTGGTGAGGAAGAGCAAGCCTTCGCTGTCCCAGTCGAGGCGGCCGACCGGATGCAGCGTGCGGGCCCATTCCACCGGCAACAGGTCGCCGACCACGTTGCGGTTCTCGGGGTCATGCTTGCTGCAGATGAAGCCCCGCGGCTTGTTGACGGCCACGTAAATCTTCCGGCGCACCCG
>CAIWAH010000397.1 GCA_903910585.1 uncultured Verrucomicrobiota bacterium | reverse complement strand
GTCACGAAAGCCTTCAGCGTGTCGCGGCCCGCGAGGATGACATTGATGACGGGCGACGAGATGGCCAGCTGGTGTTGCCGGGCAAGGTCCAACAGGGATTCCAGCTCGTGGGCCAGATGGTTCACCGGGCGGAGATTCAGGAATCCCGAGCCGCCCTTGAATGTGTGGAAGGAGCGGAAGATGGAATTCAACGTGTCGTTGTCCGAGGGATTCTCCTCCAGCGCCAGCACACCGAGCTCGATGTTCTGCAGGTGCTCGTGGGACTCATTGATGAACTCCCGGAGGAGCTCCGCATCGCTTTCGAGGTTCAGGCTGAACGCTTCCTCCGCCTCGACGGCGGGCGTGCTGGTGGTAGCTTCGGGAGCCGCGGGAGCGGCCGACGCTGCGGTGGCAAACGGGGGGAGGTCGGGCAGGGGCCGTTCTGCCGCGATGGCCACCAGGGCGGACTGCATCCACTCGGTCCAGGTTCCGAAGCTCGCGATGGTGGGCGGCTCGAAAAGGCCGGTGGATTCGAAGACCTGATCCACCCAGCTTCTCGCCTGGCGGATCGCCTCGTTCAGTGGACCGGGCAGCACCGCCTCGGCGGCGAGGGATTCCATTTCGCCCAGGAGGCAGTTGATCGGCAGAAGTCCGGAGTCCTTGCCGGGTTCCACGTAACCGAGCTCAAGGGCGATTTTGTCGGTCAGCTGGACGAGCTGTGCCGTCAGATCGGGAGGGGGATAGCTCATAAGGTGCGCGGCCTGTCACTCCGGTATCGGCGGACCCGCGGAGTCCCTTGAGCCCGGAACCCCGCTAAGGCGACTCGGCGGGCGGTGCGAGCATCTCGATCAGCAGATTCACGGCATCCTCCAGCTGGTAGGGCTTGTTGAGGATGCGGGCGTGGAGATCTTCCTCGACCATTTGCCGCGTGTCGTCGTCGAGATAGCCGGACACGAGCACAAACTTGAGCTGCGGCTTCAGCAGCTGGGCCTGCCGGATCAGTTCCAGGCCCGTCATGTTGGGCATGTGATAGTCGGTCAGGACCAGGTCCGGCTTGCAGGTGCCGTTCTGGAGCATTTCGAGTGCGTTCTCGCCGTCCTCGGCGAGCGCGGTTTCGAACCCTTTGCTCCGCAGCAGCCGTTGGGTGAAGGTCCGGATGGATTCCTCGTCGTCCACGATCAGAATGCGGCCGCAGCCGCGTTTGCCCGGTTTCGGGGCCTCCTTGGGAACCTCCACGGCCGGCGCTTCGGCTTCGGGCAGGAACACGTGGAACGTGGTGCCGCGGCCCACTTCGCTGACGACCTCGACGAACCCGCCCGCCTCCTTCGCCACGGTGTGGACGATCGAAAGCCCGAGTCCGGTGCCTTTGCCCGGCGCCTTGGTGGTGAAGAACGCGTCGAAGATCCGGGCCAGCACCTCGGGCGGGATACCGGTGCCGGTGTCCGCGATGCTGCACCGCACGAAGGCCGCGCCCACCGGCTTGCCCGTGAGGGCCGACTGCTGGTTCGTCAGCCCGACCGGAACGGCCGAGACCGTGAGCGAGCCGCCGTTGGGCATCGCGTCCTGGGCGTTGATGCACAGGTTGAGGATGAGCTGGTGCGCCCGCGTGGTGTCCATCTTCACATGGACCGCGCGCGGGGAGGGTTCGACGACGACGTTGACCCGGCCGTGGATGGACCGGCTGGCCATCTGCAAGGCGTCGCGGAGGAAGTGGTTCACCTCGAAGACGACTTCGCGCTCCGGCTTGGAAGCGGTGAAATTCAGCAGCTGCCGGGTGATGTCGGCCGCCCGTTTGGCCGCCGAATCGATCTGCTGAAGTCCGTTGAGCCAGACCGCCGGCAACTGGGTTTCCTGGAGCAGCAGACCGGTGTTGCCGAGGATGACCTGGATCAGGTTGTTGAAATCATGGGCCACGCCGGCGGCGAGACAGCCCATCGTCTCCATCTTTTGCGCGTGGAAAAGCTGTTCCTGCAGCCGCTGGACCGAGGTCTGGTCGGTGACGGCGTAGATCAGTCCCTTGACGAGGCCGGCGTGGGTCCAGGGGGAGATCTTCACGCCCCAGCGCCGGCCGTCTTCGGAGGTTGCCTGGAGCTCCCGCGACTCCCGCGTCTGGAGAACGCCCGTCAGGATGTCCCTGAGCTCCCGGCGTCGGGTCTCATTCGGGACATAGTCGAGCAGGGGCTTGCCGGGAAGCGGTGCGCCGGAGAGTTCGAGCCAGCCGTGCACCGGCGGCATCTTCTGCCAGCCATCGTTGACGTCGGTGAGGCAGAAGTCCCGGTCCAGCGTGTAAATGGCCGCGTCGATCGAGTTGACGATGGAGCGGACGAAGTCGTGGCGGAGTTCCAGTTCGCGCTGGAGCTGACGCTGGGCGCTGATGTCGCGCTCGTAACCGGCGTGGCCGAGCAGTTCCCCGCGGGGCGTGTAAACGGGCGTGAAGGTGACATCCACCGGATAGGTCCGCCCGTCACGGCACCGGTTGGTCAGTTCGCCGCGCCATTCGAGTCCGGCTACCAGGTGGGAGCTGTAGTCGGTGATCCGGGCGGCTTCGGTGGGGGCACGGAGAAAGCTGAGCGGGCGGTTAAGCGCTTCCTCGATGGAGTAGCCCGTGGTGGCCTGGAAGGCGCTGTTGACGAAGGTGATCTTGCCATCCGTGTCGGTGAGATAGATCACGTCCGGGGTGGAATCCATCGCCGTGACGAGGCGCTGGACGTGCGTCTCCATCCGGTGCCGGCGGCCGACATCGCGGACGGTCATCAGGCTGCAGCCGTCGCCGAGATGCGCGATCGTCAGCTCCGCGAGCAGCGCCGGTTTGCCCTCACGGCGCAGCATCAGGTCAGTGCGCACCTCTGGCAGCGGCGAATCGGTCAGCAGGCTGGGGGCCACCATCGTCGCCACTTCCGGTCCGAGCAGGTCCGCGAGGCCGAGTTCCGGGCCGTCGGCGGCCGGGTCGCAGTCAAACAGGCGGGCCGCCCGGCGGTTGATCCGGATGACCTCGCCGTTTTCCCGGCAGACGAACTGCGCCTCATCGGCGCAGTCGAACAGCCGGCGCCACCAGCCAGCGAGCACCTCGGGCTCGTCGGCGTGCGCGAGATCGGAAGGGAGCGTTATGGCCTGGGAGTTCAACACGCAATTGGGCGACCGGACCCCGGCCGCACTCCGAGGCATCGGCAGAACTCCGGAGCGCTTGAGCTCCGGTCATCGGCCCGACGAAAACCGGAACCACGGGCTCAAGTTGGCGCCCGGCGTGCCGATGGGAGGGATGTGTAGTTGGCTGCCGGTTGCCCTGTTTAACCGGCGGGGAGAACGACGAACGTCCCCGGTAACGGTTCGTCCGCGGCAAGGACGCTGCGAGAAATAACCGCCCCGAAAGGGGCCACTCACGGATTGAGTTATGGTCATCAATACTAACACCTCCGCCCTCACCAGCTCGCGCCTGCTGTCAGACGCCAGCAACATGCTTAGCAAGTCGCTCTCCCGTCTTTCCTCGGGCTCGAAAATCGTGTCCCCGGAAGACGATGCGGCCGGCCTGGCTGTTTCCATGCGCATTGATGCGCAGGTGAGCCGAATTGGGGCGGCGAAGTCGAATCTGGGGAACGCAATCTCGTTCAACCAGACCCAGGACGGGTTCCTTCAAAAGGTCAGCAAGGCGATGGATCGCATGGGCGAATTGGCCGTGCTGGCCCAAGACATCACGAAGACTGACACCGACCGGGGTCTGTATGACACCGAGTTCCAGAAACTCGCCACGTATGTCAACGACCTGGCGAGCAAGGATTTCAACGGCATCAGCCTCTTCGACGGAACCGACCTGGACGTCACCACCGACAGCGACGGCAACTTGGTCACCACCACCGGTGTGGACGGAACGGCGTATGATCTCTCCGCGGACGACCTCACGTCCTCGGCCAACGCCGCGACCGCCCTCACCAACATCAAGACTGCCATTGATGCCGTGGCCAACGACCGTGCCGCGGTCGGCGCGAACATCTCGGTGCTCAACTCCTACAACGACCAGTTGTCGGTGCTGAAAGACACCCTCCTCACGGCCAACAGCCGGATCAAGGATGTGGATGTCGCCGAGGAAAGCTCCAACTTCGCGAAATACAACATTCTGGTCCAGGCCGGCACGGCAATGCTTGCGCAGGCCAACCAGACGCCGCAATCGGTCCTCAAGCTGATCGGCTGACGCGAACCGGACCATTCCAAGCCCGGCGGATTTCGCATCCGCCGGGTCTTTTGCTTTTGGGGACGTCCGCCTGCGCGCCGGGGTCCGCCACGCGGTCTTCGTCCTCGGAGGAAATCGCCGATTGCCGCGTCAGCCATCCGGTTCCGCTTCGGGCGGTCCGGAATGCCGGCTTGCCCCCGCCGGCAGGGGACTCAATCTCACGCCGCAATCTCCGCCATGAACCGTTCCCATCGTCTTTTTGCCGCCCTTCTCACCGTTCCCGCCGCCCTCAGCCTGGCCTTGGCCCATTCCGCGATCGAGCCGGTCGCCAAGCCGGACAAGTGGTGGCAGGACCGTCATGCCTCCTTCAATACCAACGCGGCGGCCCTCGGGACCAAGTCACAGGTGATCTTCATTGGCGATTCCATCACCCAGGGATGGGAAGGGGAGGGCAAGGAAGTGAGGGCCCGCCATAACGCTCCCCGCAACGCCCTCAACCTCGGCAACGGCGGCTACCGCACCCAGCATGTGCTCTGGCGGCTGGACAACGGCAACCTGGCCGGCCTCAAGCCCAAGGCGGC
>CAIWAH010000396.1 GCA_903910585.1 uncultured Verrucomicrobiota bacterium | reverse complement strand
GTCGCCGAGCGCCCTGATCTCGTCGGGCGAATAGACGCTGCCGGTGGGGTTGCTGGGAGAGTTGAGGATGAACAGCCGGGTGTTGGGCGTGATGGCGGCGCGCAGCTGGGCGGGAGTAACCTTGAACTCGGTCTGGTCCGTGGTCTCGATGATCACGGGCTTGGCACCGGCGAGTTTGGCCATCTCCGGGTAGCTCAGCCAGTAGGGCGAAGGGATGATGACCTCGTCGCCCTCCTGGCAGGTCGCGAGGATGACGTTGTAGCAGGAGTGTTTGCCACCGTTGCTGACGATGATCTGGCTCGGCTTGTAGGTCAGGCCGTTCTCCGCCTTGAACTTGGCGGCAATGGCTTCGCGCAGCTCGGGAATGCCACTGCTCGGGGTGTATTTCGTGAACCCGCCCGCGAGCGCCTTCGCCGCGGCGTCCTTGATGTGCTGCGGCGTGTCGAAATCGGGCTCGCCCGCGCCGAAGCCGACCACGTCCTCCCCCGCGGCTTTCATCGCCTTCGCCTTGGAGTCAATGGCGAGGGTGAGGGACGGGGACAACGAGGCAGCGCGCTGCGCGATGTGGTAGTTCATAACGAAACGGCGCGGAGGTTGGGGCCGGCCGCCGACACCGCAAGCGGGAACTTCAGCGTCAGCCCGGCGACGTGTCCGAGGTCGCCGCCAGGGCACAAAAAAGCCCGCTCCAGAGAGCGGGCGAAAGGAGTGGTGCCCCGGTGCGGACTTGAACCGCAAACCAATTGATTAAGAGTCAACTGCTCTACCATTGAGCTACCGAGGCACTCAAAGCGGGCGGGAAAATGTTGAGCGGCGCCCCGTTTGTCAACGCCGGCGGCAAACTTTCCCACGGCCGGCCCGCGGAACCCGTCAGGGCTCAGTCTCCACCCGGACTCTCCGGGCCGTCCGCAGGATCGGATTCGTCCTCGCTGATCTGGTTCCCCGTGGCCGCGGCGATGGCATCGCGCAGTTCCTTGCGGAACGCATACCGGTGCAGCGGCGTCAGGAGGATCCTTCGCCGCCAGCCGGTGAGCCGGTGGACGATCATGCCGCGGTGGGAAACATCCAGGGAGGAGTTCCAGAACTCGGTCTTCAGGCGGCTGTTGCCCCGCTTGGGTGTGCCCACGCGGCGGATGTCCGTGAACGGGATGCGCCGCAGCGTGACGCCGAAGAGCTGGATCCGCAGCGAACTCTTCCCGATCACATACCGCAGCTGCCCGTGCAGCCAGAACCACACCGACACCGCCACTAACACGAGGCACACCGTGACCGCAGCGAGGACGAGGGGGTTCACGCCCCGGATGGAATCGGGTCTGGCCCGGGGCGCAAGGTGAATCCCGATGGCGTCACCGCCCACCGGGGCCGCCCGGTCTCGCGGCCGGACCGGCAACCGGCTTGGTCCAGGTCGCGGCGTCGCCGGCCATGCCGGTCCGGCCGATCCCGTAAACCCACAGCTCGTCGGGAATGGCCTGTCCGCGGCGGACATCGAATTGCCGAGTCACCTGCCCCGGCGACAGGATCTCGGTCTGCCATTGGCGGGCGATCCGGGTCTGCACCACCACCGTCCGCGCCGGCTCGCCGTCGGCGGGCAGGCTCCAGGAGACCGCCAGCTTCGCGCCGCCATCGGACTGCTCGACGCTGAGCACTGGCGGTGCGGGCGCATTCGTGCCCAGCCACGGCGTCGGCGGCGTCAGGGCCGCCTGCCGGAACAGCTCCACCGTGAGGCCGGACGCCACGCCGCCCTTGTTGTTCCGCAGGCTGCTCGCGTTCCAGAAGAGGACCCCGTCGGCCTTGAGGTCGCGGGCGGACCGCACCTGGTTGGCGATGTCCACGGCCTGGCGGTCTTTGCCAATGCTGGCGCTGGAAAGCCCTGGAATCATCAGGCGGTCGCGGACGTTCTGGCCCTGCCACCAGCGCAGCAGCGCCGGGAAACTCTGCTCCCGGCGGCTCATCGGCCAGTAGAGCTGGGGGGCGAAGTAATCGGCCCAGCCTTCGTTCAGCCACAGCCGGGCATCGGCGAACAGCACCGCGAACTGGTCGAGGCCCTGGATCCCCGGCGGATTGTTGGGGCGCCAGATGCCGAAGGGACTGACACCGAACTTCACCCACGGTTTCTCCGCATGGACGGTCTCGGAGAGCTTCTTCACGAACTGGTTCACGTTGTCCCGCCGCCAGTCTTCACCCGCAAGCCGGCCGCCGCGCTGCTGGTAGCGCCCAAAGCTGGCGTGGTCGTCGAACACCAGCATCGTGCCATCCACGGCGCTGTATTCCGGATAGGGATAGAAATAGTCGTCGATGTGCAGGCCATCGAGGTCGTAGCGGGACACGAGGTCGGCGACGACTTTCAGGGTATGGGCCCGGGCCTCGGCATTGCCGGGGTCCATCCACAGGTAGCGGCCGTAGTAAACCGTCCATTCCGGATGCGCCCGGCTGACGTGGTTCGCGGCGGCAGGCGACTTGGCGCCGTGGTAGCGCGCCCGAAACGGATTGACCCAGGCATGAAGTTCCAGGCCGCGCGCATGGGCTTCATCGCAGGCGAACTTCAGCGGGTCCCACCGGGGCGCCGGCGCCTGCCCCATCCTGCCGGTAAGATATTCCGACCAAGGCTCCAGCTTGGACTCGTAAAGGACGTCCGCCGCCGTCCGGACCTGGAACACCACCGCGTTCAGATTGAGCTTTTTCGCGCCCTCGAGAAGTGCCCTGAGTTCCGCCTGCTGCTGGGCGGCAGGCAGTCCGGGTTTGGAAGGCCAGTCGATGTTCCCGACCGTGGCGATCCACATTCCGCGGAACTCGCGCGGGACCGGCTCAGGCGCGCCGACCGCGAGGAAGGCATGGACAGCCAGGAGCAGGAGCAGGTGCGGGAGTCGGTTCACTGGACAGACGATGGCGTGGCCGGGTGCGGGCGGCAAGTAACCGGAAAAAGCCGCGCGGCGCGGTCCCGGTCAGGACTTGTTCACAAGTTGTCCACGCTTGCGCTTGATTCCTGGGGGGCGACTCCCCACCTTCCGGCCCGTGCTCGTGGAGCACGTTTCATGTTCGCGCAACTGAAGAGTCTTTTCTCGAATGACATCGGGATAGATCTGGGCACGGCAAACTCCCTCGTTTACGTCCGTGACCAGGGCATTGTGCTGCGGGAACCTTCCGTCGTCGCCATCCAGGCGGGGACCACCAATGTTTTGGCCGTGGGCGATGAGGCGAAGCGCATGCTTGGCCGCACCCCCGGCAACATCGTCGCCATCCGGCCGATGAAAGACGGCGTCATCGCCGACTTTGAGATCACGGAGGCGATGCTGCGCCATTTCATCCAGAAGGTTCACCACCGCAAGCTCATCGCCCCCCGCGTCGTGGTCGCCGTCCCCAGCGGCATCACCGAGGTGGAGAAACGCGCGGTCAAGGATTCCGCCACCCACGCAGGCGCCCGCGAAGTTTACCTCATCGAGCAGCCCATGGCTTCGGCCATCGGCGTCGGCCTCCCGGTGCACGAACCGGCCGGCAACATGATCGTGGACATCGGCGGCGGCACCTGCGAAATCGCGATCATCTCGCTCGCCGGCATCGTGTTCAGCCGGAGCGTGCGCGTGGGCGGGGACGAATTCGACGAGACCATCGTCGCGCACCTGAAACGTGCCTACAATTTAATGATCGGCGAACGCACCGCCGAGGAGATCAAGATTCGCATCGGCTCCGCTTTCCCCCTCGACCAGGAACTGACCATGGAGGTCAAGGGCCGCGATCTCGCGGCTGGCTTGCCCAAGACGGTCGTCGTCCGGTCAGAAGAGATCCGCGCCGCCCTTCAGGAACCGCTTTCCAGCATCCTTGAATCCGTCCGCATCACGCTCGAACGCTGCCCGCCCGAACTCTCGGCCGACCTCGTTGACCGGGGCATCATGATGGCGGGCGGGGGCGCCCTGCTCCGCAACATCGACCGTTTGATTGCGCAGGAGACAGGGTTGCCGGTCCATATCGCCGACGACCCGCTGACGGCCGTCGCGACCGGGACCGGCCGGGTGCTTCAGGAGCTCAGCTTCCTGAAGCGCGTGGCTTCAAGTTCGACCAACTGAGCGGCCGGAAAGCCCCGAATCATCGTCTCCCCGGAAGTGCGTTCGCCCCAATGACGGGTCGAACGAAGTGCTCAAACGCGCGCATTACTGGGCGCTCGGCATCGTGACGGTGCTGACGCTCCTGCTGCTCAACCTGCCGCCGGCCGCGGCCGGCCGGTTGAAGCTGGCCGTATCGGGAGTGTTCCTCCCGCTCTTCGGCTTGGCCGGATCCAGCCAAAGCTTCGTGGACCGCGCCAGCTACTCGCTGCTCACCCGCCGCACCCTGATCTCCGAGATGGAGCGGCTGCAGCAGGAGAACGCCCAACTCCGGCTCGCCGCCACCCAGGCGCAGGACGCGATGAACGAGAATGCCCGGCTCCGGGCAATGCTCGGCTGGCAGCCCAAGGTCGCCTGGAAACGCCGGCCGGTCCATGTCGTCGGCCGCGATCCCACGACGTGGTGGCGCTCGGTCACGATTGATTTCGGCGCCCGTGACGGGGCGGCGGTGAACCAGCCCGTCATCACCAACGACGGCCTCGTCGGGCGTATCCGCACCGTCGGACCGACTCATTCCGAAGTGGCCCTGATCGGCGATCCCGAGTGCGGCGTTTCGGCGATTGTCGCTGAAACCCGGGACAACGGCGTCATCCAGGAAGCGCGGTCGTCCGCGGTGGGCGACGGCTACGTGACCTTCCGCACCCTGCAGAACAGCCCCACGATGATGGCAGGCCACCATGTCCTCTCCAGCGGGCTGGGCGGCATTTTCCCCAAGGGCATTCCGGTCGGGCAGATCGCGGATGCGCGGACCGTCGAAGGCGGCCTATACACCGAGGCCCGGCTGCGGCTGTCGGCCAACCTCAACCGCCTGGAGGAAGTCTGGGTGCTTGTGCCATGAACTGGATCACCCCCCTGCTTCTCTTTGTGGTGACTTGGCTGGCGGTGTTCGCCTCGACCCAGTTCGCCCCCCTGACGGGCTGGCTGGGGGTGCCGCTGGCGTTTGTCCCGGGAGTGATCGTTTACGCGGCCCTCACCCACCATCTCCTGCTCACGACGGGTCTCTGCATTTTCGCGGGACTCGGCGTGGACGCACTTTCGGCCAACCGCCTGGGCGTCTCGGTCGTGCCCATGTTCCTCGCCGGCTTCATCATCCACAACCGCCGGCACCTGATCCTGCGGGATCAGGCCTACGCCCAGTTCTGGCTGGGACTCGCCACCGCCGTGTTCGTGCCGCTGGCCACGCTGACGATGATGTCGTTTGGCCAACGCGAACCGCTCCGCGGCTGGAGCACGGTCTGGCAATTGACCTTGAGCGGCGGACTCAACGGCGCCCTCTGTCCGGCGTGGTTTCTCCTCTTCGACGCCCTGCGGCGAACCTTTGATTACCAACCGGTCGCGGAATCCAGCTTCCGTCCGGACCGCCAGATAAAACGCGGCCGCTTCTGACCCCGACCAATGCTCCTTTTCGACCAGCTCAACAAAGGCGATCGGCCCCTCCGCATGGTGGCCTGGGGCATCGCCGTCGGGCTGTTCATCCTGCTGGGCGGCCTCTGGAGGGTGCAGGTGATGTCCGCGGGCAAATACCGGGAGAAGCAGGAAGTGCAGAGCTTCCGCACCGTCCGGGTGCCGGCGATGCGCGGCAAAATCCTGGACCGTCAGGGGCTCGAGCTCGTGGGCAATTCCCCGCGTTACCGGCTCTCGCTTTACCTCGACGAACTGCGCCCGCAGTTCCAGGACGAATACCGGCGGCAGCGGACCAATCTCCTCATCGCCAAGAAACTCGACGTCACCCCCGCCTCGGAGGGATTCTTCGACTGGGTCGCCGCGAAATTCCGCAAGGAGAAGCGCGGTTCCGGACTGACTGTCGCCGACATTGATTTTCTGAACCGCTCGGCCCGCTACGTGGTCGCCAGCAATGCCATCGTGGCGATCTACACGCGGATGAACGGCTCGACCAATGTCCGCTTCTACGCCGAGGAGCAGTTCCACAACTACTGGCTCACCAAACGCGCGCTGCCGATGCCCGTGATCGAGGAATGCACGCCCGCGCAGATCGCCTCCATCACCGAGCAGGGCTGGAGCGTGCCCGGCGCCCGGCTCGAACTGGTGCCGGTCCGAAGCTATCCCAACGGCAAGGTCGCGGTGCATCTGGTCGGACACCTGCGCCGCGATGACGACTACGACGAGGACGAGGGGCGTTTTGACTACCGCCAGCGCGACTACGTCGGCGCCATCGGCCTGGAACGGGCCTACGATCAGGAACTGCGCGGCCTCGCCGGTGCCAAAAGCATCATGGTCAACAGCCTTGGCTACCGGCACCAGCACGGGGAACAGGAACTGGCCGAACCGCAGGCCGGCATGAATCTGGTCACCACGCTGGATCTGGACCTTCAGAAGGCCGTGGAGAAGTCGCTCGACATGGTGTCCGGCGACGAGCGCGGTGCGGTGGTCGTGATGGACGTCAACAACGGCGACATCCTCGCGCTGGCCTCCGCCCCGGCGTTTGACCCGACCGAGTTCATCGACGGGGTGAGCTGGCATCGCTGGACTAACGTGCTGATGGCGGAGCCGGCCCGGCCCATGTTCAACCGGGCGACCTACGGCGAATACGCCCCGGGCTCGACCTTCAAGATCCTGCATTCGCTGGCGTTGCTCGAGGACGGAGTGGATCCCGCCGCGCTCCATACGGTGGCGGCCGATCCGTCCCGCCCCGGACGCGGCGCGTATTTCCTCGGCCGGCGCAAGATCGAGGACACGGCCCCGCCGGGCTCCTACGACTTCCGCCGGGCCTTCATCCGGTCGAGCAACAGCTACTTCATCGACCACGGGCTGCGGCTGGGCTGGGAAAAGCTGCTTTCCATGGGCCACCGCTTCGGGCTCGGCGAAGACACCGGCATCCGGATCAACGAGGTCAAGGACGGCGACTTTCCCACGATGGACGTGGTGCAACGGCGCGGCTGGACCGCCGGCAACCTGGCCAACGTCAGCATCGGGCAGGAAATCACCCTGACGCCGGTCCAACTCGCCGTGGCCGTCAGCGCCGTCGCCAACGGCGGCAAAGTCTTCTGGCCACGGGTCGTGGACCGCATCGAGCCCGGCGACCCGTTCGCCGAGGGCGAAATCACCCGGATCCGTCCCGGCCAGGTGCGGTCGGAGATCAAGCTCGCCCGCCGTCACTTCGACGCGGTGCGGGCCGCCATGCGCGACGACGTAAGCGAGGCCGAGGGCACCGGCAAGGCCGCCCGGCTGGAAGGCTTCGCCGTCTGCGGCAAAACCGGCACCGCCGAGATCAAGGGCAACGGCCGCAAGGACAAGGTCACCTGGTTCGCCAGCTTCGGCCCCTACGAGGCGCCGCGCTACACCGTCATCGTGATGGTCGAAAGCGGCGGCTCCGGCGGCGGCACCTGTGCCCCGGTGGCCAAACGCATCTACGAGTTCCTGCGCGACCGGGAACGGAATCCCGCGAGGAGGCTCGCCGCGCGATGAACCGCTTCGCTCCAGCTCCGACCCGGCGGGAGGCCAGCATTCTCTGGCCGCTCTGGCTGTCCGTGCTCGGCCTCATGATCGTCGGCGCGGCCTTCATTTACTCCGCGACGGCCAACACCGACGCCGCCAATCAGCTTCCCTGGTATCGTTACCGCGTCTTTACGCAGGCTGCCGCCTACGGGATCGGCCTCGCCGCCGCGTTTGCGCTGTCCCTGCTCGACTACGGCCGGATCGCGCGCTGGTCGCTCGTGGCCTACTGGGGCGCCGTGATCCTGCTGGTGCTGGTGCTGGTCCCCGGCATCGGTTCCGACAACGGCTGGGGCGCGATGCGCTGGATCGACCTCGGGCCCTTTCAGTTTCAGCCGGCCGAGTTCGCCAAACTGGCCTTCCTGTTCAGCCTCGCGAATTACCTGTCCCGGCCCACCGGCGAACTGGGCTCGCCCTTCGTCGTCGGCAAGGGACTGGCCATGGCGCTGCTGCCGTTCACGCTGATCGCCGCCCAACCGGACCTGGGCTCGGCGGCGGTGTTCATGCCGATCGCCTTCGTGCAACTGCTGGTCGCCGGTGCGCCGCGGCGCTTTCTGGTGCGCTTCTGCGCCGGGGTCGGCCTCGTCGCCGCCCTGCTGCTCGCCGATGCCCTGTTGGTGCCCGAAGGCTGGCATTTCGTGCCGCTCAAGAACTACCAGCGCGCCCGCATCCAGGTTTATTTCGGCGTCAACCCGATCCCCAAGGACGCCACCCCCGCCCAGCGCGCCGCCGCCCGGAACGAGCTCAAGCGCAAGAGCTACAACATCGAGCAGGCGCTGATCTCCGTGGGCTCCGGCGGCCTGACCGGCAAGGGCTGGCGCGAAGGCCGCCAGAGCGCCCTCGGCTATCTGCCCCGCACCGTGGCGCACAACGATTTCATCTTCTCCGTCATCGCGGAGGAGAAGGGTTTTCTCGGCAGCGTGACCGTCCTCGGCCTTTACGCGGTGTTGCTCTTCACGGGCATCCGCGTGGCCGGCGAGGCCCGCGACCGCCTCGGACGGCTCCTCGCCGTCGGTGTGGTCACGCTCCTGTTCACGCACGTGTTTGTGAACATCGGCATGAACATCCATTTGCTGCCGGTGAAGGGCATCCCGCTGCCCCTGCTTAGCGCAGGCGGAACCTCAGTGATCAGCTCACTCGTCGCCATCGGCATCCTCCAGAACATCCATCTCTACCGGCGTCACTACTGACGCCCTCCTAGCATTCCCAGTAACTCCCATGAGCAGTCAAAACTTCAAGCGGGGCAAAGGCCCGATGCGGTTCAAGCCGAAAACCGGCCTCAGTGCCCCCAAGCCGAACCGCGCCGCCGCCAACGCCCGCGCCGCCATCGTCGGTGACAAGCCGGCCGGCGAGGACACCCTTTTCGACCGTCGCCGCCACGAGGCGGAGATCCGCCGCTCGGAAAACCTCGCCGCCGGACTCCCCGAAGACTCCCACGATGACCACGATCACGCTCCGGCCGCCGGCCGCGACCAGCGTTACCGCACTCCGGACCTGTCCCGGCCCGAGGAGACCACCGATGAACACGACGAGGCGGGCTCCGAGACCGCCCAGCGCGCACCGAAGACCTTCATTGAAAAGGCCAAGGCCGCGGTCAAGCAGGTCGTCAAAAAGGTCAAGGCGCTCATCCGTTCCGAGCCCAAGAAGACGGTCGAAGTCGTCATCAATTCCGAGCCGCTCGAGACCCGCGTGGCGTTGCTCGAGGAATCCCGCCTTGAGGACTACACCGTCGAGCGCACCAACACGGAGCGCCTCGTCGGCTCGATCTACAAGGGCAAGGTCAAGAACCTGGAGGACGGCCTCAAGGCGGCCTTCGTGGACATCGGCTTCGACAAGAACGCCTTCCTTCACTACTGGGACATCATCCCCAACAACTTTGACTCCAGCGTCGAGGTGGTCGAGCGCGACACCGACCGGAAGCGGAAGAAGGACAAGCCAAAAATTACCCAGAAGGACGTGCCGAAGCTCTACCCGATCGGCAGCGAAATTATCATCCAGGTCACCAAGGGTCCCATCGGCACCAAGGGACCCCGCGTCACCACCAACCTGTCCCTGCCTGGCCGTTATCTCGTCCTGCTGCCGAATTCCGACCAGTCCGGCATCAGCCGCAAGATCGAGAACCACGAGGAACGCCAGCGCCTGAAGAAGATCGTCCGCGAGC
>CAIWAH010000395.1 GCA_903910585.1 uncultured Verrucomicrobiota bacterium | reverse complement strand
AGCGGCAACTCGGCTGCGGCCGTATTCAGCGCAGATGGACGGCATTCGTTCTTCCTGAGCACCGCCGCCAATTTGACGACCAACAGCGTCAACGACGGCTTCGCCGACGTCTTCCGGCGGGAACTGGCCTCGGGCACGCCCACCCTGGTGAGCGCAAGTTCGGTGACCGGCACCAGTGGCGACGGCCCGGTCACGGCCTTCAGCGCTTCCGCCGATGGCCGTTGGGTTGCGTTCTCCAGCCGCGCCTCCGACCTGGTGACCGGCGATACCAACCGGGTGGAAGACATCTTCCTGCGGGATCTGGACGCCAATCTGACCCGGCCCGTGTCCCTGGGTGTGGACGGGGCCGGCGCCAACGAAGAATCGGGCATGCCGCTGATTTCTCCGGACGGCCGGTTCGTTCTTTTTGAAAGCGCCGCCTCCAATCTGACCTCCACCACCGACACCAATCTGACCACGGACGTGTTCCTGTGGGACCGCGATGCAGGTCGCACCACGCTGGTCAGCACCGCTGGCAATGGGGTGGCTGCCAATGGGCCCTCGGCGGTCGTCCTGCTCAGCGAGGATTCCGGGAAGGTCATTTTCCGCAGTCTCGCCACCGATCTCGTGGCCAAGAACAGCAGCATCAATACTGACCTGTTCCTCTGGAACCGAACCTCGGGCGCGCTGACCCGGATCGAGCTTCCCGGTCCGCTGCCACCGGCTTCCCAACTGCCCGTGATCACCTACAACCCCGTGCTCAGTGCCGATGGGCGCTACCTGGCTTTCCGCACCCGGATCAGCTCAACCACCATGGCGGCCTACGAGGGCGTCTGGTGGTTTGATTTGGACCAGGGCACGCGCGTCAAGGCATCCGGTGGCCTTTTTGTCCGGTGGCCGGTGGGGCACTCTGACTCCTCGGGTCCGGTCATGTCGCGCGATGGACAAACCCTGGCCTTTGAAGGCCAGGCCAGCTTGGCGACCACCGCCCCATCCCGCATTCATGTCTGGAACCCGCAGGCAGGACTCAAGACCTTGGACGCGCTGGTGGCGGCACAGCCGCCGGTCCACGCGGAACCGGCCAGTTCCGTGTCCCCGGTGCTGAGCCCCGACGGTTCCCTGCTGGCCTTTGAAACGGACGCAGCGGTCCCGGCCGCGGGAGTTGCGGCGGCCGGCAGCTTTCGGCTTTACGTCCGAAACCTGGCGACCGGGGAGACGCGCACGCCGTTCCCCGGGGCCGACGTTGAGTTTGCGTTGCCTTCCCCGGTGTTCAGTCCGGCGGGTGACGCGCTGCTGTTCCAGACGGCGGCGGTGCTGCCCGGGGTGGCGGACCACAACGGGAGCGACGACGTCTTCCTGGCGCCGGTCACCCTGGACCGGGTGGAACTGGTCAGCCAGCGGCACCCGGAGCTGCCGCTGCTGTCAGGCAGCGGACCCAGCACGCTGGAGTCCGGGGCCCTCAGCCATGACGGCCGGTTCGTCGCCTTTGTCAGTCATGCCGACAACCTGGTTTCCAACGACCCGAACGGCCGGCGCGACGTGTTTGTCCGCGACCTGCTGCTGGGCACCAACCGGCTGGTCAGCGTGGGCCTGGACGGCCAAGCGCCTGAAGCGGATTCCTGGCAGCCCCGCATCGCGGCCCAGGGGCGGCACGTCACCTTCGTGAGCCTGGCCACCAACCTGGTGGCCGGCGACACCAGCCCGGTCAGTGCCGTTTATGTCCGCGACCTCGCCACGGGCACCACGGCGCTGGCCAGTGCGCGGGACCAAAGCGACGAGAAGGGTTTCCGCTCCGCCTCCAACCCGCAGATCTCCGCCACCGGCGAATGGGTCACCTTCGAAAGCGGTGCGACCAACCTGGTCCCCGGCCTGACCAACAGCGCCACCCGGCTGTTCCTCCGTCACCTGCCTTCCCGGCGCACGGTTTTGGTCAGCGGAAGTCTCACGCCTTCCTCCCTTGCCGAGAACAGCGGGTCGTTCGGGGCGGTCATGGACGCCGTGGGCAGCCAGGTCATGTTCCTCAGCGGCCAGGATGCCTACCAGTATTCCGTGGCGGCCGGCACGTTGCAGAAGCTCACCACCGGAATCCGGGCCGCCACACTCAGCCTGAGCCAGGATGGCTCGCGCCTCGCCCTGCTGGGCAACGTGAGCAACTCGTTCAACCTGCGGGCGGTCTACTGGCGCGACCTGGCCACGACCACCAACCGCCTCATCGCGGCGGCGCCCAGCACCACGCAGAACCGCTTCGCCAACGTCTCCATCTCAGGTGACGGCCGCCGCGTCGCATTCGACTCCAACTTCGTGCCGCCGGGCTTCACCGACACCAATGGAACGAATGACGTGTTCGCCTTCGACATCGCGTCCGGGGTGTTGACCCGGGTCAGCTCCGCCGGGGTGGGTGACCCGGCGGGCAACGCCGCTTCGGATACCCCGGTCCTCAGCGCCGATGGCGGGCTGGTGGCCTTCCGGAGCTTTGCCGACGACCTGGTCGCCGGGGACACCAACCGCGCCAGCGACATCTTCGTCCGCAACCTGGCGACAGGTGCCCTGCAACTGCTCTCCCGCCGGGCCGGGGACGGGGCCCTGGGCAATGCCGGCTCCGCGCGGCCGGTGCTGAGCGGCGCGGGGGGCACCCTGGTGTTCCAATCATCGGCCTCCGACCTGATGGCCGGGGACTACAACCGGGGCCCGGACCTGTTCGCGGCCGCAATCGACGCCGATGTGGCGGGCTTCATCCCCTTCAATCCCCCGGGCGTGCTCACGCTGCAGGACTCGCCCCTGGCACTTCCCGCGGTATCCCGCCGGGGGCTGGCCCTGGCCTACGAGGTGCTGTCCGGCCCGGCGTCCGTTGCGGGCGACCAACTGGTGCTGCTGGGGGTGGGCACCGTGGTAGTGCGGGCCACCGAAGCTTCCCCGGACGGATCCGTGCCCCTCAGCGTGACCCGGACCCTGACCGTCACCCAGGTCCCGCAGATCCTGGCGTGGAACTCGCCCACGCCGGAGCAGTTCCTGCGGTTGCGGCAGCCGGTGCCGCTGGTGGCCACCGCCAGCAGCGGGCTGCCGGTGACATTCCGGGTGCAGAGCGGGCCGGCGGTGATCGCCAACGGCACGGTGACGGCCACCAATGTGGGGACGGTGGTGCTGGTGGCGGAGCAGGCCGGGGATGCGGCCCACGCGGCCCAGACCCTCACCCGCACCTACAACCCCGCGTCCATGGATGCCGAACCGCTGGGCCAGTGGCCGGGGTTTCCCCGCGGGGAGGCGCTGGGGGTGCAGGTGGTGGGGAACCTGGCTTACGTCGCTGAACAAGATGCCGGTCTGCAGATCCTGGACGTGAGCAACCCGGCCGCGCCGGTGCGCCTCGGCGGCTTTGACACCAGCGGTTATGCCCAAGGGGTGCAGGTGGTGGGGAACCTCGCCTACGTGGCGGACAGT
>CAIWAH010000394.1 GCA_903910585.1 uncultured Verrucomicrobiota bacterium | reverse complement strand
GAGCGTGGGCAGTTCAATGGATTTGCCGGCGAGTTCGCGCACGGGCAGGAACTCGTTGATCAACTGGAGCACCCTCACGTAATCGGCGCCCTCGAGTTCCTCTTCGGAGGCGGGTTCCGGGGCCTGCCACGACTCCGCCGATTCACCGTTCTCAAAGGGCCCGGCGGCACGGAAACACAGGCGGGCATCTTCACGGATGAGCCGCTGGTCGCCGAGCAGCCACACCAGCACGGCCGCGCCCTGCAGGCTGGAGCGCGCATGGGTCACCAGCCGCGTTTTGGGAGGCCGGGCCAGCAGGATGGAGCGGATCAGCAGAACGGTGTCGGCGGGCATTTCGCCGATGCCGACCAACTCGAGGCGCAGCACGTCTGGCTTCTTGGCCAGCAGCGTTTCGAGCTCGGCGGTCTCGTCGAGGTAGCTGCCCCAGGAGCTGAGCTGGAAGACCAGCCTGGACAGGTCGTGGGGGTTCTTCTTCTTGGATTTCATGAATGGGAAAAGGACACGGAAGCAGGCGTCGGCCGAACCAGAGTCCGGCCGCCCCCGGGGGGATGAATCATTCGGTGCGGGTGAGGGTCCACGCGCCCTCCGGCGCGCAGGCGTCGTTGGTCTCGGCACCGAGGTCGCGGGCCTTGTCCGCCCGGCCGGGGCGGACGCGGACCATGGTCAGGCGGCCGGGCTTGTAGCTCCGGCGGACGAGCAATTGGGCTTGGTAACGGACGGTGGGCTTGGTCATGGCGATTGCCTTTCATGGGTTACGTAGCAGCCGACGTGAGGTGGTTCCGATTGGGTGGAATGCGCCTCCGACGTCGGCTGCTACAGTTGGTCACTGGCTGAGAAACAGTTCCCACTCGGGAACTCCGTGCGAATTGCGGATGAGGACGGTCACCGGAACCTCCTTCGGTGCGACCGGCGCGCGGAGGAGTCTGAGACCGGCTTCCTGCGGGAGGCGATTGCCCTTGCGGGTGTTCACCTCGCGGGCGGCCCACACAAGGTTGTCCCAGGAATCACGTCCGCCGCGGCTGCGCGGCACCACGTGGTCGAGGTTGCCCTCGCCGGGCCCGAGCACGCGGCCGGTGTATTGGCAGCGGTTGCCGTCGCGCTCACGGATGTTGCGGGCGTTCAACGTCGGACGGCGCTTGGGCACGCGGGAGAAGTTCACCGCCACGATCACCGAGGGCACCCGGACGGCGCCGCGGATGGTCTGCACAGCGTGGTCACCGGCGCGCACGGGCAACGTGAGCCATTCGGCCCAAGTGACAGGCCGGATGGCATCGCCGCTGACGTCGAGCGCGGTGGCGCTGCCGGTGGCGAGCTGACAAAACGCCTCGGCCGGCGTGCGGGTGTTGATGGGTTGCCAGTTCCGGTTGAGCACCAGAACGACGGACTGGTGGAGGAGGCTCATGAAGGTGAATGGGTAGGGTTCAGGAGGCGAAAGGGGCGGAGCGCGGCGAAGCAACGTGCTGCCGGCGTCCCGCCGGCAGTGGGCGTGACCCAACGCAGAAGTTTAGAACCTCGCCGGACGTGGAAAGGAAACCCGGCCCGTTGAACCGAGCGGATTCCAACCCTCTTCCGACTGCTGGGAACTGCCGGCGTGACGCCGGCAGCACGTTACGGCACCCAGCGCGGATGATCGGCGCCGCGGTCGTTTTGACCACGCGTGAGCAGACGCGGATCCGAGCCATCGGAGTTCATCACCCAGAGCGCGGGCATCTCGCCGGTCTGGGCCTGGCAAAAGACAATCAGCCGGCCATCGGGCGATTCGGCCGCGCGACATTCCCACGTGCCTTCGCGGAGCGGTGTGAGTTCGGTGACGGCGCCGGTCGCGGGATTCAGCCGGCAGAGCTGCGTGCCACCGCGCGCGGCGTCGGGCTGGTAATCGCGGTTGAAATGGTCGGTGTCCGGCCGTTGCGCCTGGTATTCCCAGGGCACCTTGGCCCCCGGTGAACGGCGCGAGAACAGGATGCTGCCGTCGCGCGTCCACATGGGCATGTTCGAGCCGCCGCCGCGAAGCTGTGAGTTGCCGTAGGTGGCGGCGAACCACTGCGAATGGCCGCTCGTGAGCACGCGGTGTTCGGAGCCGTCAGGCCGGCCGACGCAGAGATCTGACCAGTCGTGGCCAGGGTCCGCTTTGAACTGGCAGTCCTGATAGAGGATCCAGCGGCCGTCGGGCGACCAGCTCGTGCCGAAATAGAGATGATCCGGATGCGCGGCGACCTGGATGCGGTCGCGCCCTTCGAGGTCGCTGGTCCAGATCTGGTAGCCCTGCGGACTCGCCAGGTGGAACGCCACGCGGTGGCGGTCAGGACTCAGGCTCAGGCCGTAGGGCAGCCCTTCGCCGGCCCGGGTGAACTCGCGGGCGTCGGTGCCGTCGAGGTTCATGCTGAAGATCTGGCCGACCTTGTTGCGCACGACCTGCACGAGGATGCGTTCATCGCCGAGCAACAGCGCGGGCGTGTAGAACACGGCGAGCCGCTCCCGGTTGGCGATCTCCGTCAGGGTGCCGCGGTCCAGATCGTGGAGCCACAGGTGCGTGGGCGTCTGCGTATAGAATTCCTCGAAGGGTCGGCCGGGGCCGTCACGTCGCGGCTCCATGCTCAGAAAGATGACACGGCCGTCGGAAAGAAACGGCCCCGGTTGCCAAGTGGCCTGGCCGGGCAATTGGAAGTCGAAGTAGCGCAGGTCCGAGCCATCCGCACGGATCACCGCCGTGCGGCCATCCGAAGTGAAGAACAGGCGCGGCGCCGCAGCTACGCCAAGGCGATGCCGGCAGCCGACCGAAGCCAGCAGCGAGGCGGAAGTGGCGGCGAGGAACTGGCGGCGGTTCATGAGGTGGGAATGCAGGGTTGTTGCCGCGGGAAGCCGGAAGTTGGAAGCCGGAAGTGCGACGGCGACGCACGAAGATGGCGGAGCGCCGTGGTCCTGCCCCACTTGCCCGAAGGCACACACGCGTTAGCAACGCGGTCCGGCACGCTCGTCCGGTGGACGCTCCCTGAAAGTTGGTAGCGGGAGGTGGAATTGAACCACCGGGGCCGGGCTTATGAGGCCTGGCTTGGACCGTCCATTCCCGCAGTGTTGCGGAGAGCTTTCAGTGTTCAGTGCGTCAGTAATCAGTCGCAACCGGAGGCGTCTGAATCCTGAACACTGACTCGCTGACTGCTTTGGCAAAGAGTGCGGCAACCGGGAGTTGCACCCGGACGCTCGGTTTGGAAGACCGCCATGCTCCTGTTGAACCTCACTGCCGCAGAATTGGAGTCCCGCCGCGGTATCGCGCCGCGCTACGCCCGTTTTGCAGACGGGGCCGTTCACTTGCCCGGACGCGGGACTTCGAAAATGGGGCGGCGGCGATGGGTGTCGCCGCCGCGGGTTTGGTTTGGTTGTCGCTCCGCAGGGGAGCGAAAGGTGGGTTGGTCAGCCGGATTTGCACCGAGCCCTGCCGCGGTCACAGCGCGGGATGCGACTACTACATCATGACCAACATCAAACTGGTGTCCCCGGCCGGGCTCGCACCGGCTAGGCCCGGCGTGAAAGGCCGGCTGCGCGACTCTTTGCATTCGGGGACATGGAAATGCGGAACGCGGAATGGCGAATGCGGAATCGGCGCAAGCGGGCCAAACGACCGACTAGCATCTGAATTCCACAATCCGAACTCCGCATTCGGCATTTGAATTGGCGCTCCCACGTGGACTTGCACCACGAACCTCCGCCTTCGCGGGGCGGCGTGCAGATCGCTTGCACCTTGGGAGCGGAAAACTGGCTGCCGGACCCGGACTCGCACCGGGACAGACGGCTTAACAGGCCGCCGTGCTCCTTTGACACCATCCGGCAGGAAACCTCCGGCGGCGCGAATCGCCCGCCGAGGTGTGGGGAAGCGGAACCGGCCTTCCTTGGACGGCCGTTCCGCGGTGGGATTGGGCGGATCCGACGGGACTTGCGCCCGCAACCTGCCCGCAGGTCCTTGCGGACGGCCAAAAGGGCGCCCAGTAACCTGAGCTACGGATCCATGAACTGGTGGGAAACGCTGGTAACGCTCCAGTCGTCTTCTTCCGGCCGCTTTTGCGACGGCGGATTTACAGGCCGCTGGCCGGAACGTTTCCCGAAAACTGGCACGCCGCCCTGGTGCTGCCCCAAGCACATCTGGTTTTGGAAACCGGATTGCGCGGCTGGCGCGCGGCGTGTTCGTGCAGCGGACCGGGTGGCCAACCCGGCCGTCATCCCCAGGATGACGCGTGGTGAATCCCGCCGCCGTGCTGCGTCCCCACCGGCCGAAGCGCCGGACGCTTCGGGGGAGACTCCCCGGGCACCCGGAAGATTCCGGGACCCGGACCATTTTTCAGCCGGAGCGGGCACGCCCCTGCACAAAGTGGAAATTGAAAGGGGCCGGCAGCATCACGCTCCCGGCCCCGATGTGGACAAACAAAGAACAGACACCGTCGCAGGTCGTTATCGCTGCGGCCACAGGCGTTTCGCGGTGGACGTTTCGGTGTTTTGGGCACACCTCCTCCGAAGCCCTTCGTCTGTTAAAACGGGGAAAATCCGTGATGGCACCGGGGCCATCCTGATCGGGGCGGACCGCCGTCTCATACGGCGTCAGCTCGTGGTCTCATCTGCGGTCTGATATCGTTTTGTCTGCTCTCAATGCGTTGGAACCGTGGAAACAAAAAACCCTGCTTGCACCGGGCAAGCAGGGTTGGGGAAATCGTGATGACTCTGCCTCTACCTGCGTGCCTCCCTCTCGTATCCATGACCGCCCAGGCCAAAAGCCCTGCAAATCACAGATTCTCCGAGTTCGCGAACGTCCCGCATCCAGCCGCACCGGGGTGCGGAAGTCGCCGGGAGCGGCGAACTCTGGGATGATGTCGGTTTGCGGTCGTTCATAGAATGTGCGCGCAGCTTGTAGAGGCAGGGGCAATATGAGGGCAACAAGTATTTGTATGAATCATCAAATCAGCATCGCATGATGGACGGGCAATACTCCGACCGGGTTCTCACCATGTGGACCGATGTGGCTGCAGGAATGAGGGGAGACGTGTCTCGATGGAAGTGAATGTCGAATCACAATGGCCTTGGTAACTCAATAGAACGGCCACTCCGGTCCGGGCCTTCCCAGCGCCTCCTGCTCCGCCGGCACCCGACCGCGCTCCATGTGCAGCGGCTGGAAGTCGCGACCGCTGCGACGGCGCAGGTCTTCGAGGATCTGGAACCCGGCTTCGTCGCTGTCGCCGAAGTGATGGAACTCCAGCGGGGTCGGCAGCCGCTTCAGCAAGGCCAGCGTGGCCGATCCGGGAAAGCTGGTCTGGATGAGCAGCACGCCGCTGCGGAGCTTGGCCAGCTCGTGGAAGCTGGTTTCGTTCTCCACCGTCAGGCACCGCGCGGCGTCGGTTTCAATGGCTTCGGCCCGTTCGATGTCGGCCAACGAGAGACGAAAGGCTCCGCGCAGGCGACCAAGGTCCAGCCATTCGCCGTCGAGCCGCAGCCGCAACGGACCGTGGATCAGCGCCGACTGGGGATTGGGCACGATGCCAAGATCGTCCAAGGTCGTGATCTGGCCGCCGGTGACGTCCGACACGATGCGCTCCACCGGCCCGGCCAGATGCTCCAGCCGCTTCGACGAACCGCACAGCAAACAACTCGCGAACCGCCGCAGCGACTCCCCTTCCCACGCGAGCAGCTTGGGCACGAGCGCCAGCAGCTCGGCGTTGCCGCTTCCGGCAAGGCGGTCAAACGGATCGACCGAATCGCCCGCCAAGGCGGCATCACGGTTCGCGGTGAGAAAAGTCCGCCAACCATCACGCCAACCCTCTGGCACAGCGGCCTCCATTGCGGCGGCAAACTGCGCGGCCAAGGTTTGGCGTTCTTCAGTCGGCGAGGATTCGTTGAGATGGCGGAAGAACTCGGCCTCCTTCTCGGGCAACAAACGAATATCTGAAAAGTCGTCGGCCACGCGGCGGTGACTGCGGACAAGCTCCAACACACCGATCCGTTCCGCCTCCTTCAATTCCCGCTCGGCCACTTCACGGGCATCGCCGTCCGCGCAACCGGCCGAACGAAGCACGTCCTCCAGCTTCATCGGTCCCACGCGGATGGCTTGGCCGGTGCGCCCGGCCGCGCTACGGCGATAGCGTCTGGCCAGTTCGGCGAAGACGGGGGACAGCGGTTTCACGCGAGTAGGACGGGCTGCCAGCCCGTCATGTAGTCCGGCCTGCCAGGCTGGACCGCGGGCAGGCTGCCCGCATTACGTGTCGGTCTGGCAGACCGACCTACTGGCTGCATCGCTCCAGTCGTCTTCATCCTCACTCCCGCATCATCCGCCGCGCGTCATCCGAATCCCGCGCCAGGCTCACGGGAATGTTCCGCGTGAGCGTGCGCTTGCCCTGCGTGCGCTCTTCCTTGGACACCACAATCAACCAGTCGCAGTGCTCGAAGGCATAGGGAATGTTGCCCGTGCTCATGGAGAAGAGCCCCTGGAGATCGAACGCCTTCAGCGCGGTGATGCAGTCCTTGATGCGTTCGCCGCTGAGCTTGGAGAACGCCTCGTCGATCGGCACGAGTCCGAGCGACGGCTCCTGCTTGCGCGAACCGTAGCGGCGGTAGGCCCGGAGGTAGCTGGCGAGAATGGCGATGAAGTAGGGCGACTGGTTCTCGCCGCCGCTAAACTTACCGGAATGCCGGTCCACGCTGGTCTTCCGCCCGTCCGGCTCTAGCACCTCCATGTCGTATTCGAAGTAGTGCCGGTAGTCCAGGAGCCGCGCCTTTTCCACGCTGTCAGACTGCTCGGTCAGCACCCGTAGGAACTGGGCAATCGCGTCTCGGAATCTCACGTCGGCCGAGGCGAAGAACAGCTCGTCCGCCTGAGCGAGCACACTGGCTTCGACGAGTTCGTGGTAGAGCTTGTAGTCGGGATTCTGCCAATGCCTGAGCTGGTAGGTATTCTGGCCAATGGGTCGCTTCCGCAGCTCTTGGTTGAAGATGGTCAACAGGTCCTTCACCGCCTGGAGCGCGCCGTGGAGCTTGTCCAGCACCTGCGACCGGAAGAGGCCTTCCCAGTGCTTGCGCTCGCGTTCGGCCTTGGCGCGGTAGTCGGGAATCTCGCTCTCGCGCAGCTTGGCGAGCTGCTTGTCGTGGCTGGCGTTGGATTCGGCCTCGACCGGCAGGTCCTCGAACTTGGGGTGCGCCACGGCCAATTCGCGCCGCAAGGCCTTCAGCTCCTCCCACGCGGCGGCGGCGTCGCGTTCGCAGACGTGGAACTGTGTGTTGAGCTTCTCAGCGGCCACGTCCTTCAGGGGGAACTTGGCCAGAATCTCGGCGCGCACCTCTTCCAGCCGCTTCAGCCAGGGTGACACGTCGGCTTCATCGCGGACCAAGTCGAACCGCTCCTTCGCAGTCGCCACGGCGCGTCGTTGGCGCTCCAACGCGCCTTCCAAGGTCCGCACCGCAGCGCGCTTCTCGCTCTGAAGCAAGGCGCGCTGCTCGGTCTGCATCCGCGCCAGCTCGGCGTCCATCGCGGCGAGCTTCACCGCCAGCTCGTCGAACTTGGCGCGGTCGATGGTCTTCAGCTTGGCGATGTTCTCCGCCAGTTCTGTCTGGAGCTTAGGCAGCTCGCGGGCACGGGCCAGGTCCTGGTAGAGGCTGCTGGGCACGTCGAACTGCTCGCGCCAATCATCGTTCAACGCCTGGACCGCTTCGGCCACGGGACGAAGCCGACGCTCCTCAATCTCCAGCTCCTCCCGCCGCTTTTCCTTGAGGACGAGCTGCTGCTTCACGCCCCTTTCACCCACGAAGGGATAGCCGTCATAGAAGCGCGGCCGCTCGACGAATGCGCCGCGTGTCATGAAACCGTCGGGCAGGATGGCGAAATCGTGCTCACGCAACTGCTCGCGTTGCTCGACACAAATCAGGTCGCCGAAGAGCTGGGCCACAATGGACTCCGCCACCGGATGGCGGCAGCGGAGCTTCTCAGCCAAGGAACCGGACCGGACGGCCTTCTTCAGTCGGAGCGCCTTGGCCGGATGAATTAGCGATTCTCGCGTCGTTTCGCCACCTAGCTCCGCCGCCTTCAGGCCGTGGTAGATTTTTTCGGCCGCGTCGTAGTGCTCGATCGAAACGACCACGGCGAACTTGCGGGTGAAGGCGATCTCCACCGCCGGGCGCCAGCGTTCATCCGTCACCTCGCAGAGCTTGCACAACGGCTGTGCTGGAAGATCGACGCCATTGGCTTGGAGCCCGCCGTTCAGTGCATCGAGCAAACGCGTGGGGAACGGAAGCTTGCCCAGTTTCAAAGCGGCGATCTCGTCACGTAGTCGGCCAAGATCTAGGCGAATTTCGCCGAGCCGTTTCTGGGTGGGACCGGCCGCGCGGCTGGCCTCGGCGGCGGCTGCTTGGGCGGCTTTCCCAAGGGAGGCCAATGTTTCGTCCGACTTGCTTGAGCCAGCGGTCTCGGCGAGGGCAATAGTGCGTTCCAATGCCGCGGCTGGGGCGGCATCGAAGTCCAGTGGTAGACCCCGGAGTTGATTGAGCCACTGGCGCGCGGTTTTCACACGGTGTCTCAGGGCCTGCTCGAGCGAGGAGCCAATCTCCGAGAGATCACTGATTTGGCGGCAGAGCAAAGAATTTCTGTTCTTAATGAAGCTGTAGAGTTGCCCTTCGGAGCTTTGGTTGATTAGCGCGTTCGTCTGGTCGCGTTCGAAGCGAAGGGTTTCCAACTCGGTGTCGAGCTCGGTCAGTCGGGCTTCCTCAATCGCAAATTCTTGGCGCAGCTTGCCCAGTTCTTCCTCCTTCTCAACCAGTGCTTCAGCCGCGTGTTCGTGCCGGAGCTGGGCTTCCAGAAAGTGGGAAACGACTCGGTCACGCTTAAGTTCGTCGAGCCGGATGGCGGTCGCGCCGATGGATTCAAGCCTTTGGAACTGGTTGTTCAGCTCGTTCAAGTCGCGTTCGTAGGCGAGAAATGAACGGTAGCTGGCCGTGACGTCGTCTACGTTGAGCCGGTCGGATGGCAGGATGAACTGGCGGGCGAATTCGTTGAAACTCTTGAGGAAGGTGAACGACATCGCCGACGGCAGCAGCGCCCGGAGGATGTTGCGGTCGAAGTTCAGGTGCGACGGCTGGGCCATGTCTCGCAGGTAGGCTTCGAGGCCCTCGGTGTAGAGCCGGCCTTGCCGGGATTCCACCAGTGACTTGAAGACAGCGTATTCCAGCGGCACGCGCTGGGCGTCGAGGAAATCGCTGCGTTCCAGCGAAGCGGGAATGAGGAAGGGCGTGACGCGTCCCTGGTTCTCCGCCGCGCTGGTGAACTCCACGCGGATGCCCCAGGTCTCGACGCGCTCCTTCTTGCGGCCGCCGGGCCACGTAAACTCCAGTGCCACGTAGGTCACGGCGCTGGACCGCATGTATTGGGTAACGCCGTCGACCTCCTGTTTGGTGTCACCGAGCACGTAGCCCTTGAGCGTGCGGTCGGAGCGGTCGCCGGTGGCGGACTGGTTGAAACGGACGGCGCGCTGGTCGCCCACGAGGACGAACTGGACGAGGTCCATCAGGATGGACTTGCCGGAGCCGGTGACGCCCGCGAGGAGTAGGTTGCCCTCGACCGGCAACGTGTCCTGGTAGCCATACCAGTTGAGCGCGTGGAGGCGGGTGAGGCGGATGGTGCGGGTCATGGTTGTTCTTCGCCCTCGGACGTTTCAACCGCCTCGGATGCTCCGTTGTCGGACAAGTCGGTCCCGGCCAAATACCGCTCGGCGTTCCGGTTCCACTCGGCGAAATCCTGGAACGGGATGACGCGTTTGAGCGTGGGCAGCACTTGGATGGGGGTCTGCTCGAAGGCCGGGTCAGGTTCGTAGCGGAGCAGGTTCTTTCGCTGGGCTAAGGCGAGGATTTCGCGGAGCTGCGCGGCGCTGGGCAGGTGTTTTTTCAACGGCTCGAACTTGGCGGTGAGCGAGTCGTTGAGCTGCTGCACCGTCAGGCGGATGGGAGGTGTTTCGCCCCGGTCGCGCACCGCCGTGTCAAACTCATACCAGAGCGTCAGCAGAACGAGGGTGGTGCGGAGATTGACCTTCAGCAGAAAGGCGGCGGACTGCGGCACGGCCTGGACGACGCGGTCCTGATGGTCCCAGTGGAGCTTCAGGTCGAAGAGGCCGGCCTGTTCGTCGAGCCAATCGCGGTTCTGGTGGCTCCAATGGTAGAGATCGGTCGAGGCCGGTTCGTGGCCGAGGATCGAGCCCTGCGCCATCAGGCGGCGCAGCGCTTCCCCGAGCCGCTGGCGGTCGTTCTCGGACAGGCGGGCGAGGAGGCCTTGGGACGCGGGTGAGTCGATCATGGGGAAAGGGGTTGGAAGTAGCGCAAGCCTCCGGCTTGCCGTGCCGCAACCGTCCCGGTTGCCGTAGCGCAGGCGTCCCGCCTGCGAGGATGACCATTCGACGAAGAACGTCCGAGCAAGCGCGACGCTTGCGGCACGGCCGGCTGGAAGCCGGCGCTACGGCGGCTCCGCCTCGTCAGCTCGGCGGCTACGGAAACGGATCTGGAGTGCGCGGCCTTCATTTCTTCACGAGATGGAACCGCTCGACGCGGTAGCCGAGCTTGGTGTCAAAGGTGGCGCGGTCGGCGTCGGTCCGGTCGCGCGGAACTTCCACGCGGTAGCGCGCGTCGGCGGAACGCGCGTGCAGCAAGCAGGCGATGAGGCTGGCCATGTCCTCGTCGTTGTGGACGAACTCGCCGAGCAGCCGGTCGGACGAAACGCCCTCGCCGGTGTCGCCCGGCAAAGCGGCGACAAACTGGTTGGAGCGGCCGACGGTGAGCGAGTCGCGCAGGGTGTTCTCCAGCTGGGCCAACGCCCGGTCCTGTTGGCGGGTGTCGGTGTCGTCCAGCGGCTCGATCTCCCCGGCCGTGCGCCGGAGACGCGGCGTGTAGAGCGACTCGATCCCGCCGAAAACGCGCACCTCGTGCAGCTTCAGCGCGGGAACGTCTTCGGCCAGTTCCTCCAGCTCCGCCACGTGGCGGCCGGCGAAACGTCGGTTCAATCCCTCGAAGAACGCCTGCACCGTCGCGCGGTTCTCGCTTGTTGTTTCCTGAAGGTAGCGCGAGCGGGCGTGGGAACGCCGGGTGAACTCGGCCGTGCGACGATCGATCGCGTCGGCCAGCGGCTCCACCTGGTCGAGGAGTTGGCCGAGGTCCGACAGCCGCAGCCGCACCCGCGCCATGGCGTTTTCCGGCGACAGCGACGGTTCCCGCCGCATGACCTCCGTCTGCATTGCGGTCAAGCGATCGGCCAGCGCCAGCTCGTCCAAGGCACGACGCGCTTCGGAAAGCTTTGCGGGCAAACGCGCGTGGACCAGTTGGGCGTAGCAGTTGCGGCCGATGCGTTCGGCGAACTGGTCGAAGAGCACGGACAGATTCTCCTTCAACGTCGAAGCCGCGAGCTGACGCCGCGTGTGGCGCTCGATGGACTTCTGCATCGTCCGCAATTCATTCAAACCGACTTCCAGCGCGGCTAGGCAACTCTCCACCTGGGCCCAGGGCTGATTGGCCATCGCGTCGGGATTCGCCAATGTGGTGCAGACGTGGACCAGCTTGTCGGAGAACACCGCGCCTTCCGGCAATGCCATCTTGCGCAGGGCATGCAGCAGCAAGGTGCCACTGGCGTCGAAGAAGATGATCTGGCGGTAGTCGGACCGGTTCTCCTGCTCCTCCAGCCATCCGGCATGTTTCAGGGTGTAAAAAACCGCGAGTGACTTTTCCCGCACTGTCTTGGCGGTGGCTAGAGCGTCGCCCGGTTCAGGCACGAGATCGGGATGCCGCTCCACCACCTGCTCGATCAAGGCCAGGGCTTCTTCCCGTTCCAGACCATCGCTTCGCCGGGCGGCCTCGGCTTCCACCACATCCAGCGCGTCCACATAGAGGCGTGCCAATCCACCGGCCAGCAGCCGGAAAAACTCCGGGCGGACTTCACGGAAGAGATTGCTAGAGAGAGGGCCGTTCACCAGGCTTTCGGTTTGTCGCTCTATGCCGCCCTCGGACTTCGGCAGTTACTTCTTCATCCCCACGCTGCTGGCGCGTTTGGCGATCTTCCGGCTGGTGAGGACCTTGGAGACCGTGCCGGTCTTGAGATACTTGCCCTTCACCGTGTCGAGGATGGCGTCGCGGTGGTCATATAGACGCTTGAGCTTGCGGGGTTTCACCCGGGCGGTGACGTAGGCCGTGAGGAGCGGAAGCGCGATGGTGCTGTCGGTGTAGCAGACAACGGAGTCGGGCAGCTTGTCGGGATCGACCTTGCCCCAGCTCACGGCTTCGGCCGGCGTGGCGCCGCTGAGGCCGCCGGTGTCAGGGCGGGCGTCGGTGCACTGGAGGAAGTAGTCGTGGCCCTTTTCCTGGATGCCCATGACCTCCTGGATCTGGGGTTCGGTCTGGAGCATGAAGTTCTTCGGGCTGCCGCCGCCGAGGATGAACACGCTGCTGGTGTGGCCGGTGCTCTTCGCGTGATAGACGATGCCGGCGGTCTGGTTCACGTCACGGTTCACGTCGGGCAGCAGCTGGGAGCCGCGCAGGGCCATCGCGGCGACGTTCATGCCGATGGAGCTGTCGCCGGGGCTGCTGGTGAAGATGGGGATGCCGCACTCGTAGGCCGTGGCGAGGACGGAACTGTCCTTGATGCCGAGCTTCTTCTGGCGGGCGTGGACGTATTTGCCGAGGAGGTAGTGGAACTCGTCGGTGCCCATCGGCCGCTGGAATTCGGGCCCCTGGATCACTTCGCGGACGAACGCGTCGGTGTCGAGCAGGACGTTGTAGTCAAAGAGCACGTCGTAGATGCGGATGACGCCCTCCTCGCGCAGTTCCGTGTCGTCAAGGAACGGCGTGCCGGAATGGAGCTTCATGTCCAGGCCGAAGTGCAGGTCGTGGTAGAGGTTGGCGCCGGTGGAGATGATCCAGTCCACGTAGCCGCCCTTCATCAGCGGGATGAGGCAGCTCTTGCCGAGGCCGGCCGGGGTCAGCGCGCCGGTGAGCGACATGCCGATGAAGCCGTCGTCGGGCAGCATCTTCTTCGCGAGCAGGAGGGCGGCCTCGCGCAGGCGCCCGCCATTGTAGGCGAGCATGGACTGCTCGATCAGGTCGGCGGCGGAGATGTCTTTGCCGATGCCGAAGGGATTCAGGCGCGGATAGGCGGCGAACTTCTTCGAGACTTTGGGGGCGGAGGCCTTGCTCATAGATGCGGGCGGAGTGTGGGCGGGATTGGGAAATGAAAAACGAAAAAGTCGGGTCGCGGCGGAGGGAAGGTGTCCTCGACACCGGACGCCGGACGCCGGGCCGTTCAGCCAGGTCTCAGGGCGAGTGTGGCGCGGCGACGGTGAATTCGACCTGCAGGGGCGTCGCGAGGACGAGATCGAGGTCCAGCGCCTCGCCCGGGGCCAGCGGGGCAATTTCGTAGATCAGCCACCGCGTGATCGTCGTGCCGTCGCTGTTGGATGAATAGCCACGACTGGAGGTCTTCACCGCGGACCCCGCGCGGGTGCGGGCGCGGAGGACCGGGCGATCGAGCTGATTGGTCGGTCCCGGCAGCAGGCGGCCGCCGCTCACCGGTCCGCGCAACAGGACATGAAGCTGCGGCCGGTCGGCGTCGAAGGTGAACTCCCAGCCGTGGCTGCCCGTGGAGCTGCTGCTGCCCAGTCGAGGCTGGTCGGGCGGCTGCGCGATCCGGTTCGTGCCGTCGCGGAACGCGAAGCTGCCGACTCCGGTCAATGCCGCCCAATGCAGACAGGCGTTGCTCGCGGCGGCGTTCAGCGTCAGGTGCGTGAATTGGCCCGGCCCGGGAATGCTCACTCGGCCGACCGGGAAAAGCTGCTGTTTGGTGAAGGGATAGGCGCCAACCGGACAGGCGGTAAGGTGAACTTTACAGACCGGTTCCGAAGCGGGGAGGCCGTTCCAGGATCGGTTGCCGGTCGGGTCGGTGAATTCAACGCGGGTTTCAAACCACTCCTTAACGTTCTGGCCGCCCTGCAGGACGGACCATTCGGCGTGAACGAACGGTGACGTCCGTGGCGGCGACTTGAGGCCGCGAAGCACGAACTCGAACCCGCCGACGGAATTGGTCCGGGGCAGAGGGTCAGGCCGCCAGGCTGGAAAACGTTCCCCGCGGCGGGGATTGGGAATGGCGACAACCTGGGTGAGGGAGCCGTCCTGTAGCTGAAACCGCAGTTCGGGTGACCGCCAGTCGAGGGCACCGAAAGCGGCCGCCCGTTCTGCGCGTCGGGCGGTGCCAAAGCCGTTGTGCCCTTCGGAATGGAAGACGGCGCCGCCCGAATCCAAGGCCTTGATGTCGGATGAAGGCACCGGGACATAGCGGCCCGTGGCGAGGTCGCGGCGCGACAGCCACAGGTGCGGGGACAGGGTGCCCCGAAGTTCATGAGGGGGCAGGGGCTGGCCGACGATGTCCAGCCAGGAAGCCGGCAGGGACCGCTTCAGACGGGTCCAGTGTTCCGGCTCCAGTGAAAACGACTGGTTCGTGCCCCATGTCACTCCCTCGATCACGAGGGCGGTGCCGTCGCCCAGCGGAATCTCCGGTCGGGCCGCCCGGACCATTCGCCACAGTTGGAACAACCCGGCCGCCAGCGCCACGGCTCCCGCGACCGCCAGGGTTGAAAGGAGAAGTCGGCGCATGGCTTCGGTAGGGCGGACGTTAGGCGGGCGCGCTGGCCGCAGTCCACGCCGGAACATCGGCGCGGCGGCCGGCGGGCGCATCTTGGCAGTGCCCCGGTGATTTGCTCCCTTGCCCCGCCGCGGAGCGCGGGGAGAGGGTCGGGGACACGGGGTGCCCAACGAAGGGTCGCGGGTTTTCCAAGTTGCCTCCTCTCCCCAGCCCTCTCCTCCACCGAGTGGAGGAGAGGGAGGCGGGGGGCGGTGCCAACATGCGCCCGCGGCCGGCTGGGACCTCGCCAACGGCGCGGACGCCGATTACGCTGCCGGCATGTCTCGGTGGATTCTCGCAATGCTCCCGCTGGTGCTCGGGCTCTCCGGGGCCGTGGGCTGCAAGCCGTCGTCGTCCGCGCCGGCCGCCGCGGTGCCGACCAACGCTCCGGTCGTGGCGGCGCCGGTGACGGAATCGCCCCTGCCCGCGATTGACCTCGACGACCGCGCCGCGGAGTCGTTGGCCAAGGCGGACGCGTTGGCGGAATCCGGCCAGGACGCCGCGGCGGAAAAGGCCTACCGCGAGTTCCTGACCCAGTATCCGGACAACGAGGAGGCGCACTTCAGTCTCGGCTTCCTGCTGGCCAAGGCGGGCCAGACGAACGACGCGGTGCACCACTACGAGGAGGCGATCCGCGTCCTGCCCACCTACTCCGAGGCGCACAACAATCTCGGCAACCTGTTCGTGCGCATGAAGCGGTTCGAGGAGGCGATCCCGCACTTCCAGTCCGCGCTGAAGTCGAACCCCACGAACAGCAACACCTACAACAATCTCGGGACCGCCTTTGCCGCGGCCGGAAAACTCACCGAGGCGGTGCCGAACTTCACGCGGGCCGCGCAGCTCAATCCGGACTACGCCGAGGCCTGGTTCAATCTGGGCAACACCTACAACAATCTGGGCCGCTGGGAGGATGCGGTGCCGGCGCTCCAGGTGGCGCTCAAGCTCCGGCCGGACCTGGAGCCCGCCCGCCGCGCCCTCCAGCGGGCGCGGTCCCGGCTGCCGGCGACCCATTGACGCCGGGGCGCCCGAACCGGCGGAGGATCACTTCGCGGTGAGCTGGCCCGCCCGGGCCTTGAACGCCTTGAGCACGGCTTCGGTCACGGCCGTGAGGCGTTCCCGCCAGAGTGCACCGATGCGCAGCGGCGGAATCTCCGGCAGCGGCAGGACGCGGACCCCGGCGGGGCGTTTGGCGCCGGGCAGCTGGCAGGAAAGGCCCACGCCGAATCCGCCGGAGACATACACATCGACGAGGTCGAGGGAGGACACCTCGATGGACGTCACCCAGTTGATCTTCCGGCCGACGAGATGTTCCTGGAACCGCCGCACCATGGATTCGTGCGGTGCCAGGCTGATGAGCGACTCCGCGATGTGGTCCTGGGTCAGCAGGTCCTCGGCGGTCCGCCACTTGGTCTCGGTGGACACGAGCAGCACCAGCGGCAGTTCGATGAGCGGTTCCGCGGTGATGCCGGGGCCCGTCTTGCCCTCGATGACCGTCACGGCGAAGTCGATCTCCTGCTGGTTCAGGTAGGCTTCCGCCTGTGACTGGCTCGCCTCGCGCAGCATCAGGCGCAGGCCGGGGAACTGCTTGCGCACCTGCGGCATGATCGCCGGCAGATGATCGCGCAGCACCGGCGCCGGCGCGCCCATGCGGATGAGCTTCGTGACGCCGCCGCGGATGCGGTCGCCGACCGATTCCACGTTGCCGAAGAACGGCTGGATGAACGCGAACAGCTCCTCGCCGGGCGCGGTGAGCTTGAACGGCCGCCGCTGGAAAAGCTTGGTGCCGAGATCCGCCTCGAGCTGGATGATCTGCGCGCTGACGGCCGGCTGCTGGATGCCGTAGGGCATCCGGCGAACGGCCTCCATGATGCCTCCGTGCCGGGCGACGTAGTAGAACAGTTCGAGGTGGTGGAGGTTCACGGGCCGCAGGCTTTCGCGGCCCCGGCCAAACCTCAAAGGAAATTCCGGGTTCTCGCGCGGTGGCCCGGCCGGCGGTGGCCCGGATCGCCCTGAGAGTGCTGCCGGTTTCCAACCGGCAGGCCCCGTGAATCGGCGCCGACGGCTCACGGTAAATGTCCGGTGCGGGCACTGGGCTAGGCCGGAGGCCGCGGCATCGTGCGTAGGCTGGCGCCCAGAAGCCTTCGGCCCGCTCCGCGCGCGCGGGTCCCAATCCGTGACCTCCCGGTGCCGCCACTGCCGGCAAGATGCCGGCAGCACTTTGCGGCCCGGCCTGACTTCGTTCTGGTCACCGAGCCGGGAAGCGGGCTCATCATCCGCGCAACCACTCCCCGCCCACGATACTCCTCCTGCCCCGCAAATCCCGCCGCACGTTCCTCCGTCAGGCCGGCCTAGCCGCGTCGTTCTTCACCACCGCCGGGGCGTTCGCCGAGGCGCTCACCCGCACGCCGGCGCAGACCGAGGGACCTTATTACCCGGACCATCTGCCGCTCGACACCGACAACGACCTGGTCGTCATCAACAACGGCCTCACGCCCGCGGTGGGCGAGGTCACCTACGTGAGCGGCCGCGTGCTCGACGCCCGGGGCGAACCGCTCCGCAACGCGCTGGTCGAGATCTGGCAGTGCGATGCCCACGGCGTTTACCTCCACACCGCCGACACCGCGAACCGCGCCAAGCAGGACAAGCAGTTCCAGGGCTTCGGCCGGTTCCTCACCGGCACGGGCGGCGAATACCTCTTCCGCACCATCAAGCCGGTGCCCTACGTCCCGCGCACGCCGCACATCCATTACAAGGTCCGCCGCGGCGGCCAGGAACTGCTGACCACGCAGCTCTACATCCAGGGACATCCGGGCAACGCCGGGGACGGCGTGTGGAAGGGGCTCAAGACCGACGCCGACCGGGACGCGGTGACCAAGCCCTTCGTGGCGCTGCCCGGGGCGAAGGCCGGCGAACTCGCGGTGAAGTTCGACCTCGTGCTGGGCGTGACCCCGGAGGCGTAAACGGAGCCGGTCCGGGCCAAAGCATGGCGCGGTGAAGTCCGCTTCCGCGGCCCGCCCTTCAGGTTCCCCGCAGCCGGCCGTCCTCCATCTCCAGCGTGCGGTCGAAGACCTCGAGCGAGCGTTGGTCGTGCGTGACCACGATCACGCCGGCGCCGCGTTCGCGGGCCACCTGCCGGAAGAGCTCCATCACCTGCCGGCCGCGCTGGCTGTCGAGGGCCGCGGTGGGTTCGTCCGCGAGGATGAGATTCGGTTCGTTGGCGAGCGCCCGGGCCACGGCGACGCGCTGCTGCTGGCCGCCCGAGAGGGCCGAGGGATGGTTGCCGGCCCGGTCCGCCACGCCGAGGTAGTCGAGCAGTTCCAGCGCCCGCCGCCGGGCGGCGGCCGGGGCGACATCATTGATCTCCAGCGCCACGGCCACGTTTTCCAGCGCCGTGAGGAAGGGGATGAGGTTGGCCTTCTGGAAGACGAAGCCCAGGTGCCGCCTCCGGAACGCCCGGACATCCACCCGCGCCTGCGGCCCGTCCATCACGGTTTCGCCACCGATGAGAATGCGGCCGGAGGTGGGCGGGTTGATGAGGCCCACCGCGGTCAGAAAGGTGGACTTGCCCGCGCCGCTGGGGCCCAGCAGGGCGACGACCTCGCCGCGGTCAAGCCGCAGGGACACGTCCTTCATGCCCACGACCTCGGTGTTGCCGGCGCCGTAGATCTTGGTCAGGGCCACGGCCTCCATGGCGGGCGTTCCGGAGGCGGCGTTCATGAGAGCACCTCGTTGGGTTCGACCCGCATGGCCCGGGCGATGCCGAGCAGGCTGGAGGCGACCGAGATCGCGAACACGATGACCGCGAGCTGCACCAGGTCCGGCGTCTCGATGACCACGAGCCGGGGAAACTTTGGGAACGCGAACGTGCCCAGCCACCATGCCAGGGCGTAGCCCAGCGCCCCGATCAGCAACGACTGCTGGACGATCAGGCCGATGATCACGCGGTTCCGGGCGCCCATGAGCTTGAGCAGCGCGATGTCGTGGATCTTGTCCAGGGTCAGCGTGTAGATGATGAGCGCGAGGATGATCGTCGAGATGATGATCAGCAGCACGCGGAACAGCCCGAGCTGCCGCTTCGCCTTGTCAACCATGCCCGAAAGCAGCAGGTCCATCTGCTGCTGCCGCGAATACACGGTGACATCCGGCCAGCGGGAGATTGTCGCGGCGACCGCCGCCGGATCGGTGCCCGGGGTAACCGTCAGCATGACTGCGCTGACCTGCGGCGGGGCGAGGGCCGGCACCCCGCCGGCGGGACCGGCCGCGCGGTCGGACAGCCCCGGCTGGAGGCGTCCCAGATCGTTGGCCTCCAGCCGGGCCCGGCGGGCCTCCCGTTCCAGCCGGAGCGCTTCGCCGGGCTGGTCGAACTGGATGTCCTGCGCATCGGCCACGGCGAAGAAGCCGAGGCCGTCCCCGCCCGAACCGACCATTCCGCGGGTGAGGCCGACCACGGTGTAGCCGTTCCGGCCGAGCCGGAGCGTTTCGCCGAGGGCCAGACCCAGCGACTGGTCGGCGATCAGCTCGTAATGGGCCTGGCGCAGGGACCGCCCTGCGACCAGCGGAATCCAGTCACCGCGGTCCTCCGGCCAGGCGAGTCCCTGGACGACGATCCGCAGCGGGCGGCCCCGGTGCTCGCGCTGGATCGTGTGGGAAACAAACCGCCGGGCGTGGGCGACCCCGGGAACTGCCCGGGCCCGATCCTCCAGGCTTGCCGGGATCCGCGACACCTCCGCGAACGGGCCGCGGGTATTGCCCTGGACCACCCACAGGTCGGCACCGATCCGTTCCACCAGCAGCGTGGCTTCCTGGATGAGCCCGCGGTAGATGCCGCCCATGCCCATCACGATCATCAGCAGCAGGCCGATGCCCAGCGTGGTGAGCACGAACCGGCCAAGATTGTGCCGGATGTCCTTTGCCGCGAGATTCATGGCGCCTTGATCCGTTGACCCGGACGAAGGGTCGCACCCGGACCCGCGGCGACCACGACCCGGTCGCCGGCCGCCAGACCCTGGGTCACTTCCACGGCCGCCCGCCCCGTCAGACCGACCGCGACCGG
>CAIWAH010000393.1 GCA_903910585.1 uncultured Verrucomicrobiota bacterium | reverse complement strand
GGTCAACCTGGCGCCGGCCCGGCCGGGTTGGACGGACTTCCGCTGCAACTTCCACGCGCATGCCGAGGACTCCACCCATACCGGCGGCACGCGGCCGGAAATGCTCGCTGCGGCCGTGCGGGTGGGGGTGAACGGAATCTTCCTGAGCGACCACTTTCGCCCACCGCGCGACTTCATGGATTCCTGGCGGTTCCGCACCAACGGCGTCGTCTTTGTGCCGGGGTCGGAAGCGCGCGGGTTCCTGATCTCGCCGATGAGGAGTGTGTTCGGGCAGATGGAACTGCCGGCTACGGAACTGGCGAATGTGGTCACCACGGGCGACGGCCTGGCCTTTTTGTCGCACATTGAAGAGCGCCCGGACCATTCGATGGACGGCCTCACCGGGCTGGAGATCTACAACCGGCACTACGACGCCAAACGGGACCTGCCCGGCCTGTTGCAGTTGGCGATGCGGCTCACGGACCAACGCGAAGTGGCCGAATTGCAGGAGTTGGTCCGGCTGTATCCAGCCGAGATGCTCGCCGCGCAGGTCCGGTATGCCGACACCTACCTCGACAAGTGGGACACCGAGACGAAGACCCGGCGGCTGACGGGAGTCGGTGCCAACGACTGCCACCACAACCAGGTGATGATCGTGAAGGTGGTGGACGAGGACAATGTGCTGGTCGGCACCATCGTGGACCGGGACGACCAAATGCGGGCGGTTTCGTCGAATCTGCGTCCCTCGATCCGGCGGCTGACGAAGGGGCGAAAGTCCGGCGACCTCGCGGTGCGGCTGGATTTCGATCCGTATCACCAGGCCTTGCTCTGCGTGTGCACCCACGTCTTTGCGCCGGAGCTGACCGAGGCGGCCCTGCGCACCGCGGTGAAGGCCGGGCGGGTTTACGTGAGCCACGACTGGATGCGGGATCCGACGGGGTTTTCCTATGCCGTGGACGGGGGCTTCATGGGCGATGAACTGAAATGGCAGGCGGGGCAGACCCTGCGGGCCAGACTGCCGGTGCCGGGCATGCTGCGGCTGCTGTGCAGTGGCCGGGAGGTGGCACGCACGACGGGGACCGAGCTGGTCCATGCGGCGGCGGAAGCCGGTGTCTATCGGGTCGAAGCCTGGCTCGAAATCGGCGGCGAATGGCGGCCGTGGATTTATTCCAATCCCATCTACCTGCGCTGACCCTCCGCTGGCTCAGCAGCACGGGCCGTCGGCAAAGGACCCTGCGGGCGGGCCCGGCCGGATCAGTCGATGTCTCCGGTGATCACGAGCTGGTAGAACTTGGGCGTCGCCGTGACCGGCTCAGTGAAGGCTGCCTCCACGGGGACGAGCTTCACCGCATGGTTGGTCAGCACCGTGAAGGCGGCCGCTCCCGGCTCGGAGAACGCGCGCAGTTCGTAAAGGTGGCCGGCTTCGAGCTGATAGCGGAACGCAACCGTCCCGTCCGCCAATGTTGGCAAGGACAGCCGCGGCTCAAACGGCGGTGGAACGGTGAACTCGACGGTGAGCTGCGGCCGCTGGTTTGCCGAGCCTTCGCGGCTGACCACCCGCTTGGCGGCACCGGGCGGCTGATCGTCGGAACTGCGCAGGAGCCAGCCGTGATTGGCCGCTGGCTGGTCGAGCCACTCCTGAACGTCGGCCACCAGCTCCGGGCTGGAACTGAACGTGTAGCTGCCCGGGGCGTTCCAGGCGAGCGTGGCACTGGCGGACACGGAGTAATCGCTGCCGGCCTGTCCACCGGGGGCCGCCCAATTTGCCTCCCCCAGTTTCCGCGCGGTCCAGTTGGCCTCGCCGGCGGTGGCGGCCGATCCGTGCTGCCCGGCGGACTTGTTGCCCTCACCCCAGTCCGCCAGCAGGCGGTGCAGCCCGACGGTATCGCCGGGGCCGTTGATCGCTTCCTTCGACATCTGGAGCCGCAGTTGCACGGCGGTTATGACCGCGCCTGCGGGAAGCGAGCCGGCGACATCGAACTTGAACAGGGCGCGGGCGAACTGTGACGGCTTGTTGATGGGTCCGACCGGAAGCGTGGTGAGGCTTCCGTAGTTGTTGTCAGGGTTCAGCGAGAGCATCGCCGTGTCGGCGGCGGGAGTGAGCTTGACCGTATCGGCCTGAATCGCCGCAGCGGCCAGAAGGGAGGTCAGTTGGAGGAGGGCTTTCACGGTTCTACGCTGGGATGCGGCGCCAAATCCGTCAATTCGCGGTTCGGCGCCGAGTGTGTCCGGAACCGACCGAGATCAGGGCCCCGGTTTAGACCCACGGTCCGGGCGTCCGCGGAGGCACATGACGCCACCGTCCCGTCGGCGCTAACCGGCAGGAGTCGGGCCCGTTGAATGCGTCCCGCCGAAGCCCGTCTGGCGCAATGCCTCGAAGAGGACGATGGCGACGCAGTTGGAGAGATTCAGCGAACGGGCTTCCGGGTTGGTCATCGGAATGTTGAGCCAGGCGTCGCGGTTCTGTTCGAGCAGCAGCTTGGGCAGACCCTTGGTCTCGCGGCCGAAGACGAGGTAGTCGTCAGGGTTGAAGGAAACATCAATGTAGTTCTGCGGTCCGTCGGACTCGATGAACCAGAGTTTGGCTCCCGCCGGAAGCGCGTCGCGGAAGGCGGTCCAACTGGGCCAGCGGTGCCAGGTGACGTGTTACCAGTAGTCCATCCCGGCGCGTTTGAGGTCGCGGTCCGTGAGCTGGAATCCGAATGGCTCGATCAGGTGGAGCGTCGAGCGCGTGGCCGCGCACAGCCGGGCGACGTTGCCCGTGTTGGGCGGGATTTCGGGTTCAAGCAGGACGACGTGCATGAGGTCAGGCAGTTAAAGTTGGTTGAAGGGTTGAAGCGGCGCGCGGGCTTGCCTGTTTCACGCCTTAACACATTAACCGTTCAACTCTTCAGCTTCGGCCGCCGGCTGCGAATCTCGTGCGGGACCACCGTAAAACACCTTCCAGAGCACGAGTCCTTGTGCCGGTGCGGTCATGCCGGCGAGGCAGCGATCGCGGCTTTCCAGCATGGGCAAGAGCTGGTCCGCGCGGAATCGTCCCAGCCCGACCTGCACGAGGGTGCCCACGATGCCGCGACACATTTTGTAGAGGAAGCCGTCGGCTTCGAGAATCACGGTGATCAGCGGTCCGTTGCGTTTCACTTCGCACCGTCGCAGGTGCCGCACCGTGTGGCGGCGTTCATAGCCCGGCGTGGCGCTGAAGGCCAAAAAGTCGTGCCGGCCAACCAGTTGGGCGGCCGCGGCGCGCATCGCCTTCAGATCCAGCGGCCGCGGCACCTGCCAGCTCTGGTGGCGGAGCAGGGGGGAGTGCGCGGAATGGTTCCAGACGAAGTAGCGGTATTGCTTTCCGCGGGCGGAGAACCGCGCGTGAAAGTCCTTTCCTGCCCTCGCGGCCGCGGTGATCCGGATATCCTCCGGCAGGTGGGCGTTGACGGCGAGCACCAGCTTTCGCGCCGGCATCCGGAACTCGGCGCGCGGCACGTCGAAGTGGGCGACGAGGGCCTGGGCGTGGACGCCGGTGTCCGTGCGGCTGCAGCCATTGACCCGCGGTTGGCTGGGGAAGATCCGGGCGAGGGCTTCCTCGACCTTCTGCTGGACCGAGATGTCGGCCGGCTGCCACTGCCAGCCGAAGTAGTTCGTGCCGTCAAACGCGACCGTGACGCGCAAGCGAACGTGTCCCGCGGCCAGAATTTCGCCGGACTCCTTCATGCGGATTTCATCGGGAATGGCAGGAGCCGGAGGGAATGACTCGCAGGGAATGAGCCCGGCTAGTTCAGCGCGGCGGAGTCGAGGTAGCTCTGGAGCAGCACGGCGGCGGCGACCTTGTCCACCTTCTCCTTCCGCTTCTCGCCGCGGACATTGCCTTCGCTGAGCAGCCGGTTGGCGGTCACCGAAGTCAGGCGTTCGTCCCAGGTCCGAATGGGCATGGGAACGGCCTCTTTCAGCGCGATGACGAACTCGCGGACGCGCTGGGCGGCGGGACCGTAGCTGCCGTCCATGTTGCGCGGCATGCCCACGACGATGAGATCCACCTCCTTCTCCTTCACGATGGATTTCAGCTGCTGGACGAACTCGGCGAACGGCTCGGCCGGCAGGTAGTCCAGCGGTTGCGCGAAGAGCTTCATCTCGTCGCTGACCGCGAGACCGATCCGGACCGTGCCGTGATCGAGGGCGAGGATGCGCATGGGAATCCGGAAGTGGGGCCGACGCCGGGCTTCAGGCCTTCAGCAGGCTGGCGGAGTCGAGGTCGAGCAGCAGCGTGGCTTGGGCACAGTTGCGCAGCGCCGAGGCCGGGCAACTGGTCGCGATCGGGCCTTCGAGCAGGTTTTTGACCGGCACGGCTTTCCGCTTCTCGGGGGCGAGGCACAGGATGGTCTTCGCTGCCAACAGGGCAGGCACGGTCAGCGTCAACGCGTAGGGCGGCACCGCCTCAAGGCTCGGGAAGTGGCCTTCCTTGACCTGCTGCATCTTGCAGGCGTCGTCGAGCTTCACGAGCTTGACCCAATGGGGATCGTCGAAGCGGGCGACCGGCGGATCGTTGAAGGCGATGTGGCCGTTTTCGCCGACGCCCATGCAGCAGAGGTCAATGGGCTGGGCCTTCAGCAGCGCGGTGTAGCGGGCGCATTCGTCCAGCGGCAGGTCGGCATCGCCGGCGAGGTAATGGAACTCGCGGGGATTCACGAGGCTCGCGACGCGTTCCTTCATATAGCGGCGGAAGCAGGCCGGATGATCGGCGGGCACGCCCAGATACTCGTCCATGTGGAACAGGGTCACCTTGGTCCAGTCCACGCCGCCAAGGCCGACGAGCTGTTTCAGGAAACGGATCTGGGAATTGCCGGTGGCCAGGATCGCGGCGGCGGAACCCTGCTGGGCAATTTTGGCGACGAGCAGGTCGCGGACGCGCTGGGCGACGTTGGCCGAGAGATCGTCGTTGGAGGCGAAAATCTCCACGTTGAGCTGGTCGGCGCGGTAGGTGCGCTGCGGGGCAGGTGAGATAGCCATGACTGTGGGCCGATACTGCGGGCCGGCCGGGCTGGTGCGCAAGGGGGCGGTCACTGCCTGAAAGCAGGGAGAGACTTCCCGCGTCCGCAGGCGGTGACTAGGCTGGCTCCCATGTGGCAGCGCTGGTTCCGCGTCGCGGGACGATTCGTTCAGTTTGGCTGGTTTTGCTTGAGCACCCTCTGGGACTTCTGGTGGTCCGTCCGGCCGTTGGAAAAGGCCGCCGGGCGGCGCGATTACCGCGCCCGGGCGGAATGGTCGAACCGGCATGCCCGGCGTCTCGCCCGCGTGCTGCGGCTGAAGGTGGAGTCCGCCGGTGCGCCGCCGCCGGCACAAATTTACTGCGCCAACCACCTGGGCTACCTCGACATCGTCACGCTGGTGGCGGTGTCGCCGATGGTCTTCGTGTCGAAAGCGGAGGTGCGGGACTGGCCCGTGGTGGGATGGCTGACGCAGTGCGCCGGCACGATCTACCTGCAACGGGAGCGCAAAGGTGATCTGCTGGAAGTGGCCCGGCAGTTTGATCCGGTGATCGAGGCCGGCATTCCGGTGGTCATTTTCCTCGAAGGCACCAGTTCTGGCGGTGACGACGTGTTGCCCTTCCGGCCGTCGTTGCTGGCGCCGGCGGTGGCGGCCGGTTGGAAGGTCGCGCCCGTGGGCCTGGACTACGGGGTCAGCGATGGAACGGTGGCGGCCGACGTGGCCTACTGGGGCGAAATGACCTTCGGACCGCACTTCGTGAACCTGCTTGGCAAGCGTTCGCTGCGCGGTCGCGTGGCGTTTGGTGCCGCCCGGGAAACCGGGCCGGATCGCAAGCAACTGGCGGCGGTGTTGCGGGAAGAAGTGGTGGCGCTCCGGGCGAAGGCATGAGGCGGGCAGGGGACCCTGAAAAAGAGAAAGCGGGCTCGGGGGTGACACACGCTACACCGCCCGAGCCCGCCGGTATGCCCGCACTCACGGGCAAATCCTAAAATCAGGGCACCAACAGCACTTGGCCGCGAATCTCGCCGCCAGGGAAGGTGGATGAGTGGATGTTGAAGTAGGTGTTGCCCGCTTCCAAGGCTGAAATTGTGGCGGCGTCCAACGTGCCCTGACCGTTGATGACCCCCTCCTTGGTGCCGGTGACGACCACGAAGCCCAACTTCACGCCGGCATTCGCACCCGGGGCGGCCGGGCCGTGCAAATGGGAGGCGGTGACGCCCCCCACGAGATCCTGATACCCGATCAGGTAGGTGGCTGTGGTGCCGTCAAGAAACAGCAGCCCGGAGCCCGTGGCGGGAGAATTGACCGCTGGCGTGGCGACTTCCTGCGCCGCGTTCAAGGTCGCCTTGAACAGCTTCACGGTCTTGGTCGAGCCATCGGTGACTCGCAGGAAGGACATCGGCACGGTGACGGGAATCCGAACGGAGCGTTCCGTGGTAGTCTTGAGGGTGAGCCAGGTCGGGTCGTTGAGGCTGAGCTTGCCCTGCACCTCAAACGTGCCGGCGCCACCGGTCCAGGTGACGACCACGTCGCTGCCGTCGAGTGTCACCGGCTGGATGACGATGGGCTTCGGCGGTTCCGCCTGGGCGTAAACCCGCACGTTGTCGAAGACGCTGAAGTTGTTCGGCGAGCCGATGCTGTTGAAGAGGTCCGCATGGCCGAGCATCAGGGTGCCGGACGTGAAGCTCGTGGCATTCGTCTTGGTGAAGATCGGGACCCCGTTGAACTTGAGCGTCACGACCCCGTCCTGCTGGGTGATTTCGCCATCCACCCAGTGACCGGAAACCGCACCCGGGGCGAGGAACGGAGGAGCGGTGAAGAAGCTGGTGAACTGGGTCTCGCCAATCGTTTCGGACGTGGGATTGGCGGCCGGGTTGCCAACGTAATGACGGTAGAGCGCGCTGGTGCTGCCATCGGTGCCCGCGGCGAACCAAAGACCGTCACCGCCCGCGAACGACGCCCGGTTGGTGCGGGTGCCGCTGTGGTTGATGCCCATGAGGGCGTGCTCGGTCGTGCCCGCGGCGGTCAAATCCACATTGATCCAGAGGTCGAATCTGACCGAGTAGTTGCCGGTGAAGTTCTGGCCCTTGGCATAGACGTTGACCGCGGCCGCACCGGTAGCGGTCTCGTCCTTCTTGTTGACGGTGACCTTCAATCCCTTGGTCGATCCGCCCGAGTGGGGGGCGGGGGGGATGCCGTCGGCGCTGTAGTCATGCGCAAAGTGGGCGTCGTAGTCCGAAATGTTGTTGGCGGCCCCGAAGACGATCTGCCAATTCGCCGAGGAGTCGGTGTCGAAATTGTCCGCGAACACCGGAGTCGTCGTAGGATCCTCCGCATCACGCAAGGTAATGTCGCCGCTGATGGCCGTGCCCAAGACATAGCCGGCGCCGGCCTTCAGTTCCACGGAGATGACTTCCGCGCCTTCGGCAACCGAGTCGTCCTTGGGCGAAAGTTCGATGTCAACCGAGGGGGAGCCGGCGGGAATCACTGCCGTGGCCACCGCGCCGTCGTAGTCTGCTGACGTTGCGGTGCCGGAATAACCGAGATTGACCGTCAGGTCGCCGGTGGTGTCGCCGGTGCGGGTGAGCCGGAACTTGCCCTTGTCATCGGCGTCACGCTCGTAGGCCTGGCCATCCACAATGGAAAGGTCCACCGAAGTGCCCCCTCCCACGTTCGCGAGCGTCGCCTTGCCGATCATCCCCGGTCCGACCTCGTAGGTGCCGGGCGTGCTGATGAGGGCAAGGTTGATGGTCTCCTCATCCTCGCCGAGTTGATCGTTGAGCGTGTTGAGGGTGATGGTGACCGAACCGGCCCCCGCCGGAATCACGGCGAGGAAGTTGGTGCCGCTCGCGGTCAGGTTGTTGGTGGCGAAATCCTTCCCCGGGGTGGCAGTGCCGTAGAGGAAGAACGGCACCTCCAGTGCGGCCGTCTTCGGCCCGGTGCGCGAGATCGTGAAGACGGCCGGGACATTGGGTTCGGAGGCGGCCGGGGACGTGGCCTCGACGTTGACCTGCGCCAGGGCGTTGCCCGCGGTGTCCAGATTGACCACCTTCACGTTGTCAAAGATCACAAAATTGTCCGCCTTGGGGTCGGCGATGGACGCGAAGATGTCCATGTTGCCGAGGCTGATGTTTCCGGACGAGGACAGGGCGTCGAAATCGCGCTGGGCGATTACGTAACCGTTCAGCACCCAGGTGATTTTTCCGTCCTGTTGCCGGACTTCGCCTTGAACCCAGCGTTTGCCGGGAACTTCGGGAGTTCCAAACGGCGGGGACGGGAACATGAACCGCAGCGGGTTGGTTGCCGCATTGACGTTGAAGGCCTCATTCTCCACCGCGCCGCTGGCGTCGCGGTCCAGAAAACCGCCGGCCACGCCCTGAAGCTCCAAGGGGGCACCGCCGGGCGAGCCGAGATAGGCCCGCCAATCGCGGGCGGCGCCGCCTTCGCCGGTCACCGCAAAGAACAGTCCGCCATCGCTGTCCGGGGCCAATGACCATTGGGCGAAGTCTCCGCTATGGTTGATGCCGAACGTGGCAAACTCGGTGGAGCCGGTGCCGCCGTAGGCCGGTCCATTGTAGCCGAGCCACATGTCGAACCGCAGGGCGTAGTTGCCCGAAAAACTTTGCCCGGTGGGGAAGATGCTGACCGCAGCCTGATCGGCCGTGTCGTCCTTGTTGACGGTCATCCACACGCCGCGGGTTGATCCTCCGACGGAGTTCGGAGCCGCGGGAATTCCCTTCTGGCTGTAATCGTAGCTGAACTGCGCGCCGAAGTCGGGAGTTCCCAGAACGGAGCCTTCCTTGACCGTCCAGTTGGCAGTCGTGTCGGTGTCGAAGTCATCGCTGAACAGAATCCCTTGGCCAAGGGCCGGCAGCGCTTGGAGGAGGGCGGCTGCGAGGGCCGCCGTGACGAGGTGTGGGTGTTTCATGATCATACCTTGAACTTGCGGAGGGGAGGAGCTCCGGCCAGCTTGGTCGCGGCCAAGTCGCCGAACCTGGCGTGAGGCTCAATCCCCCGGGTAGAGATGTCAACTGACCGCTTTGATTCTGCTCGTCGCGCCAGCAGGTGCCCCTGCCGGTGCTGCGATCCGCTTGGGCGGGCGTTCACGCTGATCGAATTGCTGGTGGTCATCGCGATCATCGCGATTCTGGCGAGCATGCTGCTGCCGGCGCTCTCCAAGGCGAAGGAAAGGGCCAAACGCATCCAGTGCCTCAACAACGTCAAACAGATGGGGCTCGGATGTCTCATGTATTCGGATGACGATCCCAAACGGCGGTTTACCGGCGCCACCAACTATCTGGATGACAACCTCAACTGGATGTATCCCAGCTACGTTCCGGGGCTGCGCTCGTTCATCTGTCCGAACACGCAAAACCAGGTGCGGACCAACGGGACCTTGGACCAGACCACGGGCCGTCCGGGCCTGATTGACCTTCAGGATGTCGCCCGGGCGCGCTGGGCGACCAACGGTTACAGCTATGAGCTCTATGGCTTCATGGGCGCGGTGGATCCGGCGAGTCCATCGCACGTTGCCAAGACGGCCGACAATGTGCTGACCTACGTTCACCGCAATGTCACCTTCGGCCTCCGCGGAACCGCTCCTGGACCTGCCGCGATCTGGCTGTTCGTGGATGCCGACGAGGGACCGTCCGTCGGCCCGGGCAATCGGGCGTTGGTCCCGCCGGCGCGAAACGACTACCCCGACAAGTGGGACAATCACTACGGCGACGGTTGCAACGCGGTGTTCTGCGACGGACACGCCGAGTGGATCCGCGGGAAAGACTTTGTCCGTCGTCTGGAGCTTTCCCAGGACATCGGCCGGAGCGAGTAGGCTCGCCGGACTTGCTGCCTCCGGCCGGCTTTGGCCATCGTCCGAAAAATGGACCTCACGACACTTGGCTGGAACGCGGAAACGGCCGCGGCTTTGGCGGCGTTGTGCCAGCCGGATTGGCGGCCGGCGCGGGTCGTGAGCGAAGACAAGCATTCGGTGACCTTGGTGGGCGACGATGGCGACCGGATGGGAATCATTCCTGGCCGGCTGCTCCATCGCAGCCGTTCCCATGCGGACCTTCCCAAGGTCGGCGACTGGGTGGCGGCGAGTCATGTTCCCGGGGAGCGAAAGTCGGTGATCGAAGCCGTGTTGCCGCGGCGAACGAAACTCGCCCGCAAGGTGACAGGCCGGGAATCCGAAGAGCAGGTGGTGGCGGCCAATGTGGACGTTGTCTTCGTCGTGCAGGCGATGGACAACACATTCAATGCGCGCCGGCTTGAACGGTTTCTTGTGATGGTTCACGAAGGTGGATCCCGTCCGGTGGTGCTCCTGAACAAGGCCGATTTGTGCGCTGATCCCGACCGGTTGGTGGAACAGGCCCAGAAGGCGGCAGGGTCCGGCACCGTGCTGGTGTTGAGCGCGAAAACCCGCCGCGGCCTCGGCCAGCTCCGCGCGTTGCTCCAGCCGGCGCACACCGTTTGCTTTGTTGGCAGTTCCGGCGTCGGCAAATCGAGCCTGATCAACCGGCTCTACGGAGAGACCATCCTCGACACGCTGGAAGTCCGGGAGGGTGACTCAAAGGGCCGCCATACCACGACTTGGAGAGAGCTGATTCCTCTGCCGGGCGGCGCCCTGGTGATTGACACCCCGGGAATGCGCGAGTTCCACCTGTGGCGGGTGGACGAAGGGCTGCTGGGCACTTTCCCGGACATCGCCGAACTGGCAGATGGCTGCCACTTCCACAACTGCACCCATGCTCACGAAACAGACTGCGCGGTGAAAGGTGCCGTGGCCGAAGGCCTCCTAGACCGGAAACGCTACGAGAGCTTTCTGAAGCTGCAGCGTGAGCAGGCTGCGGTTCGGACCGAGGAGAACCGTCACCAGCAACGGGTTGAGCAGCGCCGGGCGCGCCAATCGAGACTCCGTCATGGCCTCGAAGAGGATTGGGGAGAGGAATGAAAGGTGTGTTTCGACGATCGTTTGCCGATTCCGGTCTTGCTGCCGAGGTGGCTTCCGATCGGGAGAATCCTCAAAGTCCTTGCATCGAGAGTCCGAGGCTGGGGTAGAGACGTTTGTGGGAGAATTTATTGCTTTGACTTGCGGGCGACAAATTGGCAAAGGAACCGGCTCCGCTTCGCGGCTGTAGGTCGAAAAGCGGCAATTGACTGTCAAAATGCGGGAGGGCGAAAGCCCGTTTGAACCGCCTAAATCGATGCCTAGCAAACGTTTCAAGAAGGCGCTTGAGCAGTTTGATGCTGCCAAGACCTATTCGCTGGCCCAAGCCGTTGAGGTTCTGGGCAAGTTCCCCAAGGCCAAGTTCAACGAGACCGTTGATTTGGCGTTCCGGCTTGGAGTTGATCCCAAGCAGTCCGACCAGATGGTCCGTGGAACCTGTGCGCTTCCTCATGGCAGCGGCAAGGTGGTCCGGGTTTTGGCCTTCACCAAGCCCGGTGCGGCTGCCGAAGCCGCGAAGGCGGCGGGGGCCGAGTATGTTGGCTTCGATGACCTGATCCGGAAGTGCAATGAAGGTTGGGCCGACTTCGACATCGCCATCGCCACTCCCGAGGCGATGACGGAAGTTCGTAAGCTCGGCAAAGTGCTCGGACCTCGCGGCCTGATGCCGAACCCGAAGACCGGCACCGTTACCGATGACTTGGCGAAGGCTGTCAAGGAAGTGAAGGCGGGTCGGGTGGAATTCAAGATCGACAAGACGGCCAACGTTCACGTCGCGGTCGGCAAGGCGTCGTTCAAGGCCGAGCAGCTGATCGACAACGCGCGCGGTGTGATCGAGGCGGTGGTCAAGAGCCGTCCGGCCGCCGCGAAGGGTGTCTTTGTGAAATCCTGCACCATTTCGTGCACGATGAGCCCGGGTGTCCGCGTGGACGTCAAGGAGTTCGGAGCCAACTAACCTTCAGGAGGAACATTTCATGCGTCCCGAAAAGAAATTCATCTCTGCCGAATACCTCGCCCGGTTGAACGCCTCGCCGTTCTTCCTCGTCGTGGACTATCGCGGCATGTCCGTTCCGCAGTTCAGCGAACTGCGCAAGCGGCTGCGTCCCAGTGGCGCGGAACTGCACGTCGTCAAGAGCACCATTTTCCGGGTTGCGGCCAAAGAGGCTGGGCTCGCGGATTTGTCCGGTGCTTTGGCGGGCCAAGTGGCCGTGGTGACCGGTCCGAAGGACATCGCGGCCGCCGCAAAGGCGATCAAGGGCTTCCAGGCTGACAACGATAAGCCGAAGCTTCAGTTCGGTTATCTGGGTAACCAGAGACTGGCGGCTGATGAGCTCCGGGCCATTGCTGAGCTTCCTCCCCTGGAGATCTTGCAGGGCAAGATTCTTGGCCTGCTTCAGGCGCCTGCACAGAAACTCGTCGCTCTCATCAACACCCCCGGCAGCCAATTGGCCCGGGTGGTCAAGGCCAAGGCGGACAAGGGCGAATAATCAAAGGATTTCGGAGCTGGGTCGGGGGCGAGTGTCCCCCGGTTTGGCCGAAACGAAGGGTAAATCGTCGGTTCACTGGCGGTGAACTAATTTGGGGACGCCTCCCTGAAGTCGAGACCGATTGAACGAAAAAACAAAACGTAACATGGCTGATATCAATAACCTCGTCGAAGAACTGAGCAAGCTGACCGTGCTGGAAGCGGCCGAGTTGGTGAAAGCGCTCGAAACCAAGTGGGGCGTTACCGCCGCCGCGCCGGTGGCGGTTGCCGCGGCTCCGGCAGCGGGTGGCGCTGCGGCTCCTGCTGAAGCTGCTAAGGATACCTTTGACGTGATTCTCGCGTCGGTTCCGGCTGACAAGAAGATCGGCGTCATCAAGGCCGTTCGCGAAGTCAAGGCCGGTCTGGGCTTGGCGGAAGCCAAGGCGCTGGTTGAAGGCGCGCCGAAGCCGGTGCTCGAAGGCGCCCCGAAGGCTGAAGCCGAAGCTGCCAAGAAGAAGCTCGAAGAGGCTGGCGGCAAGGTGGAGCTCAAGTAATCGGATTCTCCGGGGAGGTGGCCGCACTTTGCGGCCACCTCCTTGTTTTTGCGGATTAGTTTGCGGTCTTGTCCCAAGTGCCTATTCTCCAGCACGTAAGCAGCAGGTGATTAAGCGGTAGGACGAGTTCGGGTGATTCGAAAAGGTCGCCCGAACTCGTCGTATTGCATTTCTGAAAACTGCCGGTTCGAGTCGGGCCGGCGTAGTGATTCAACGTTAAGACTGCCATGCCACATACAGCCACCGAGCGCCTCAACTTCGGCAAGATCAAGGAAGTCATCGCCCCGCCCAACTTGATCGAGATTCAGCTCGATTCTTACAAGGAGTTCCTCCAAGCGGAGATTTCCCCTTCCAAGCGGAAGAACACCGGCCTGCAGGCGGTCTTTACCGAAGTTTTCCCAATCGAAAGCTACGACGGGAAGACGGTGCTGGATTTTCACAGCTACGACATCCAGGAGCCCAAAATTGACTGGCTGGAATGTCTGCGCGAGGGATTGACCTACGGGGCTCCGCTTTACGTGACCTTCCTCCTCAAGGAGGAGAAGGGGACGAAGGAGGAAAAGGTGTTCATGGGCGAAATTCCGCTCATGACTCCCCAAGGCACGTTTGTCATCAACGGCGCCGAGCGGGTCATCGTGTCGCAGCTTCACCGTTCGCCCGGTCTCGCTTTCGAGACCACGCAGCATCCGAACGGCAAGATGCTGCACAGCTTCCGGATCATTCCGGATCGCGGTTCGTGGTATGAAGCGCAGTTCGATACCAATGACCTGCTTTACGTCTACCTCGATCGGAAGAAGCGCCGCCGCAAGTTCCTGACCACAACTTTCTTCCGGGCGCTGTTCGCGATTCCTGAGGCCAAGCTCAACGCCAAGTCGGAAGGCAAGATCGATCCCGAACAGGTGGGCCGAGATGGTGAAATTCTAAACCTCTTCTACAAGATTGAGGACCTGTCGGTTAAGGAAGCCGAGAAGCTCGAAGAGCTTGGCAACAAGGTGCTGGTGGAAGATGCCGTTGACCTGGACAAGGGCATCGTTGTAGCCCGCGCCTTTGAGCCGCTCTCAAAGGCGGTCGTGAAGCAGATTGCCGACCTTGGAGTAAACAAGATCCGGGTGGTCGACACGTCATCCGACGAAGGCATCATCATCAAGTGCCTGAAGAAGGATCCGACCAAGAACGGTGATGAGGCGCTGAAGGACATTTATCGCCGCTTGCGTCCTGGGGATCCTCCGACGGCCACCAACGCGAAAGCCTTGATCAAGCGGCTCTTTTTCGACGCCAAGCGCTATGATCTCGGCCGGGTTGGTCGTTACAAGATCAACCAGAAGCTCAATTTCTCCGAGAGCGAATCCCGCATTCTGACCGGTAAGGATCTGCTCGAAGCGACCAAGTATCTGCTCAAGCTCAAAAAGGGCGAAGGCAGCGTGGACGACATCGACCATTTGGGGAGCCGGCGCATCCGGACCGTGGGTGAATTGCTGGCCAACCAGTGCCGGGTCGGTTTGGCCCGCACCGAACGCCTGGTCAAGGAGCGCATGACGCTGTTTGATCAGAGCATGGACACGATGACGCCCCAGAAGCTCATCAATCCGAAGGCGCTTTCGGCGGTCGTCCGTGACTTCTTCGGCCGCAGCCAGCTGAGCCAGTTCATGGACCAGATCAACCCGCTGGCCGAACTGACCCACAAGCGCCGCCTGTCGGCCCTTGGACCTGGCGGCCTGTCGCGTGACCGGGCCGGGTTTGAAGTCCGCGACGTTCATCCGTCCCATTATGGACGTATCTGCCCGATTGAGACCCCTGAAGGTCCGAACATCGGCCTGATTGCGTCACTCGCCACCTTCGCGCGGGTCAACGAATACGGCTTCATCGAGACGCCCTATCGTAAGGCCGTGAATGGCCGGGTCACCGACCAGTTGGATTACCTGACCGGCGACCGGGAAGAAGGCTTCATCATCGCGCAGGCGAACGCCCAGATCGACGAGAAGGGCCGCTTCATCACCGAAAAGGTGACCTGCCGGCAAAAGGGCGACTTCATCGATGTCGAGCCTGAGAATGTGCATTACATGGACGTGTCGCCGAAGCAGTTGGTTTCGGTCGCGGCCGGTCTGATTCCGTTCTTGGAGCACGACGATGCCAACCGCGCGCTGATGGGTTCCAACATGCAACGCCAGGGCGTGCCGCTGTTGGTGACCGAAGCGCCGTTTGTTGCCACCGGCTTGGAGGAGAGAGTTGCCCGCGACTCGCGCGCCGTGATCGTGGCCGAAGAGGCTGGCAAGGTCGCCAGCGTCGGCGGCAGCAGCATCATCATCACCAAGGACGGCAAGCTTCCCGAGGGCAAGAAGAAGATCAAACACGCTCCCGAGGACGGCATCTACGTCTATCAGGTCCGCAAGTTCATGCGGTCAAATGCGGCCACCTGCATCAATCAGAAGATTCTGGTTTCGAAAGGTGAGTCCGTGAAGAAGGGGCAGGTCATTGCTGACGGTCCGTGCACCCAGGGGGGCGAACTCGCAATCGGCCGGAACGTGCTCGTCGCGTTCATGCCGTGGAACGGCTACAACTTCGAGGACGCGATCCTGATCTCGGAGAAGATCGTCAAGGACGACATCTTCACCTCGATCCACATCGACGAATTCGAGTGCATCGCCCGCGACACCAAGCTCGGACCCGAGGAAATCACCCGGGATATCCCGAACTTGGGCGAAGAGGCGCTGAAGAACCTCGGCTTGGACGGCGTGATCCGCGTCGGTGCCGAGGTAAAGCCCGGCGACATTCTCGTCGGCAAGATCACGCCGAAATCCGAAACCGAACTGGCACCCGAAGAGCGGCTCCTCCGCGCGATCTTCGGTGAGAAGGCGGCCGACGTGAAGGACACGTCGCTGAAGGTTCCTTCGGGCACCTATGGCATCGTGATGGACGTCAAGGTCTCCGCGAAGGCAGACGGCGTGAAGGGCGCGAAGGCGCCCCGCGATGACAAGGACGCTCCGAAGAAGGCCCAGAAGGAGATTGATGACGGCTTCAAGGCCAAGAAGGAGGAACTCCTCGATCAGCTGACGGAAGCCCTGTCCAACATCCTTCTCGGGGAAAAGATTCCCCTGGATGTCGTCAACAGCGAGACGGGTGAAATCATCATTCCGGCCAACCGGAAGATCACCAAGACGCTGCTGAAGAAGCTCGCGACCGTTTACGATCGCATTGAGATCGATCCGTCCCCGATCCGTAACAAGATCAACGAGATCATCGGCCAGTTTAAGAAGAAGTTCGACGACTTGGAATCCCAGCATTCCGAGGAAGTGGAACGCGCTGAAGCCGGCGAGGATGTCGATGGTGGCGTGGTGAAGCAGGTGAAAGTTTACGTCGCCTCGAAGCGCAAGCTGTCAGTCGGCGACAAGATGGCCGGCCGTCACGGCAACAAGGGTGTCGTCGCCAAGATCGTTCCCGAAGAGGACATGCCGTATCTCGCGGACGGCACTCCGGTGGAAATCGTGCTGAACCCGCTCGGCGTGCCTTCCCGCATGAACGTCGGGCAGTTGCTCGAAACCCACCTCGGGTGGGCGTGCAAGATGCTCGGCATCAAGATCGCGACCCCGGTCTTCGACGGCATCAAGGAGAAGGAGATCCGGGGCTACCTCAAGCAGGCCGTTGACAATCAGAAGAAGGCGCACCAGCCGAATCTGATCGGGGAGCACGGCAAGGCTCAGCTCTACGACGGTCGCACGGGCGATCCGTTCGACCAGGAAGTGGTCGTAGGCTACATCTACATGCTGAAGCTCGGTCACTTGGTTGCGGACAAGATCCACGCCCGGGCTGTTGGTCCCTATTCGCTCGTCACCCAGCAGCCGCTGGGCGGCAAAGCCCAGTATGGCGGCCAGCGCTTCGGCGAAATGGAAGTGTGGGCCATGGAAGCCTACGGCGCGGCCTACACGCTCCAGGAGCTGCTCACCGTCAAATCCGACGATGTGCAGGGCCGCACCCGCATCTACGAGAGCATCGTCAAGGGCGACAATTCGCTCGAGGCGGGCATCCCCGAATCCTTCAACGTTTTGGTGAAGGAAATGCAGTCGCTCGGCTTGGACGTGAACGTCGGCTACACGAATCCGGCGGAGGCGCCGCAGCAGGCCGGTAACGCCCTGGCGGCCATCTGAGATTTCGGGTTTGAACAGGCGCCCGTTCCGGCCACTGGAACGG
>CAIWAH010000392.1 GCA_903910585.1 uncultured Verrucomicrobiota bacterium | reverse complement strand
CCTCGGAAGCCGACCAGAGTTATGGCGCCTTCCTGTGGACCCTGTCCGGCGGCGGTCTGGTCGCCCCGCCCGTCACCGAGTCGCGCCGGCTGGATTACGAGGAGCGGTCCTTCAGCGCCGCCGTCAACCAGCTGCTGGGTGACCGCTGGTCGGCCGGACTCAACTACCGGCTTACCGACTCCCAGCTGGAGGAAACCTACCCGGCCAACTTTACCAGCCTGAACCGGGCGGTCACCGCCACGCTGCACCAGGTGTCCAGCTTCGTCCGGTTCAACCACGAATGCGGCTTCTTCGGCGAGCTGACCGGCTCGTGGAACCGGCAGACCAATCAGGGCTACACACCAGCCCTCGCCGACGAGGAGGTCTGGCTGTTCGACGTCTTTGTCGGTTACCGGTTCCTCCAGCGCCGGGGCGAAGTCCGGGTCGGCCTCCTCAATCTGGGCGATCAAGATTACCGCTTGAATCCGCTCAATCTGCACGAAGAGTGGTTCCGTGAGCGCACGCTGTTCACCAGCCTGCGGCTCAACTTTTGATGCGGAACCAATTCGCGACCCTCGACAGATGGCTGCTGTTCGCCGTGCTGCTGCCCGCGCTGCTCGGCGGGCTGCTCATGGCCAAGCTCGACAGCGGCATCCGGCACTGGAGCTACGATTCCCTGCTGGCGGCCCGCGGTCGCGTCCCCGTGACGAACGCGGTCGTCGTCTATCTCGACGAGGAATCCCATGCCCGGCTGGGCCAGTCGCTCAATGAGCCCTGGAAGCGGTCGCTGCACGCGGCGTTGGTGAACCGCCTGACCGATGCCGGCGCGGCCGGCATCGCCTTCGACATCGTGTTCCTGACCAACCGCTTTGCCGCACCGGAGGAGGACGCCCAATTTGCCGCGGCGCTGAAACGCAACGGCCGCGTGGTGCTGGCCGCGGGCTTTCATCACGAGGCCGGCCGCACGAACCGCGATCCGCTGATGGATCTGCCGATGGCTTCGTTGCGCCTCGCCAACGGACGCCGCTGGGGCCACGCCCAGATGTCTCCATCGGAAGACCAGGTCGTCCGCCTGCACCCACCGAACTACGCGGCCGACAACACCAACAAGATGAGCCTGAGCTGGCGGGCGGCCGAACTGCTCAAGGCCCCGGTTACCCAGGTGACCAACGTCGAGCAGCTCGTGGCGGCCGCCGAGACCGAGCGGTGGCTCAATTATTATGGTCCCGGTTATCATCTGCCGCGCACGCCGTTTTTCGCCGCCCTGAACAACAATCTCACCGACGACTCGTTCTTCCGCGACAAGCTCGTGTTCGTCGGCGCCGGCACGCTCACGAAATACAGCGGCGAGCGGAAGGACTCCTACCGGACTCCGTTCGGCCTGTTCCTCGGCGACGATGACGGCGAGGACAAGTTCATCGCCGGAGTGGAGATCCAAGCCACCGCCGCGCTGAACCTGATGCGCGGAGACTGGCTGACCCGTCCACCCAGCTGGCTTGAACGGGTCCTCGTCATCTTGCTCGGCGGACTGATTGGCGGCGGATTGTTCCGGCTGCGTCCCAGCCGCGCGTCGCTGGCTGCCGCCGTGGCGCTGGCCCTGATCAGCGTGGGCGCCTACCTGCTGTTCGTGCGCGCCGGCGTCTGGACTTCGTGGCTGATTCCCGTGGTGCAGGTGCTCGTGGCGTGGCTGCTGTCCATTTCCGTCAACGCCGTCCGGCTGCACCTGCACAACCAGGTGCTGCGCCAGACCGTGTCCCGCTACCTCTCCCCCAAGCTGACGGAGAAATTCTCCGGAGCCCGGGCTGAGGAACTGCTCCGCCCCGGCGCAACGAAGCATCAGCTCACGGTCTTCTTCAGCGATATCGCCGGCTTCACCACGGTCACCGAGGGCCTGCCGCCCGAGGAGTTTGCGCGGCTGATGAACCAATACTTCGAGACGGCGGTCGGGCAGTGCGTGTTCCCGACCGACGGCACGGTGGTGAAGTTCATTGGCGACGCCATCTTTGCGATCTGGAACGCCCCGGACCCACAGGCCGATCACGCGTGGCGGGCGTGCGAGGCGGCGCTGCGGTTTCGCGACCAGGCGGTGATGGAAGTCCGGGGCAAGCCACTCGTCACGCGCATCGGCCTCCATACCGGCGAGGCCAACGTCGGCAACTTCGGCAGCCGCGAACGCTTCGACTACACCGCCTTCGGCGAGAGCATCAACATGGCCTCGCGCCTCGAGGGGCTGAACAAGCATCTCGGCACCCTGACGCTCATGAGTGCCGTCACGCACTCGATGGTCGGCGGCAAATTCCTCACGCGCCACCTCGGCCGGTTTGTGCTCAAGGGCTTTGAAAAGGCCGTCGAGGTCCACGAGCTGGTGGGCCGGGTCGAGGATGCGCCGAAGTTCGCCGAACTCCACGAATCGTTTGCGGCCGGCCTGGCGGCGTTCCAGTCCGGTGACCGTGAATCCGCCCTGGTCGCCTTCGAGGCCATTGCCCAGCGGTGGCCCGACGACGGTCCGACCCAGTTTTATCTCCGGACCCTCGCGGAACTCGGCGTGGGTGGTGACGCCGGCACCGGCGAGGTGGAGCTGAAGGAGAAGTAGTTCCCCGAACTTCGGATTGCGGGGTGGCGGTCGGGCGAATTGCGGTTACCGTCCCGGTCGTGAACACGCCGGACATTCGGGTGCTGATCGTGGATGACGAACCGCTCGGGCGGGATCGGCTGCGAAATTTCCTCTCCCGGGAGGCGGGCGTGAACATTGTGGGCGAGGCGACCAACGGCGAGGAGGCGGTGCGCCTGGCGCGGGAACTCCTGCCGGACCTCATGTTCCTCGACATCCAGATGCCCGGTCTCAACGGCTTCGGCGTGCTCGATCAGCTCGGCGGCGAGGTTCCGCCGGCGGTGATCTTTTGCACGGCCCACGACGAGTTCGCGCTCAAGGCCTTTGAAGTTCACGCGGTGGATTACCTGCTGAAACCCTTCGACCGCGACCGTTTCCGGACCGCCCTGGGCCGCGCCTCGGACCGCCTGCGGACGACGCAGCGCGACGAGCTTTCAGCCAGGCTGGCAGCGGTCCTGCAGCAGCTCCAGCCGGCGGCCCCGAAGGCCCTGGACCGGATTCCGGTGAAGACCAACGGCCGCGTCATTTTCATCGGAGTGGCCGAGATCGACTGGGTCGGCTCGGCGGACAACTACGTCGAGCTGCACGTCGGCGCGCACAGCCATCTGGTCCGCGACACGCTGACGAAGATGGAGCAGCAGCTGCCGCCCGAGAAGTTCGTCCGCATCAGCCGCACCGCCATCGTCAACGTGGACCGCGTGCAGGAACTTCAGCCGCTCTTCCACGGCGAGTATTCCGTGACCCTGAAGACCGGCGTGAAGCTCACCCTCAGCCGCAGCCACCGCGACCAGCTCGCGCGGCTCGGCATGAAGTGATTCAGGCCGTCCGGCAGCCGACCGACAGCAGGACGTTCGCCCACAGCGCCTGGTCGCCGGTCTGGATCGTGAGGACGTGATCGGCGGATTCCACCGCCTTGTAGAAGTCCCACTTGAGGATCGGCTCCAGCTTCAGCGGCGAGCCGGCCTCCGCGAGGATCTGCCGAAACTCGTTCCAAACCGGCGGTTCACCGAACTTCGCGTAGCTGTCGTCCGCCGGGATGCCCATCGTGTTCACCGCATCAATGGGCATGGCGCTCAGGATCGCCCGCAGCGCCTGCGCCACCGTGATGACGCCCGGCGTGAGGTTCATCGAGATGACCTGGGCATTCGGCCCCTTCTTGGTGGAAGCCGGATAATTGCCGTCCGCGATCAGGATCTTCGCGTGATGGCCGGCGCGCCCGAGGATGGCGTTGATCTCGGGATGAATCAGGGTGTGCTTCAGCATGGGCGGAAGCACACCGGAGGCCCGGGGCGGGTTCCAAGCGCAAAGTGCGACAGATCCTTCTGCCGGCCGCGCTTACAGGCACTCCAGATAAAGAGCGAGGAAGTCGTCCGCGGTCACCGGCACCGCGTTCGTCTTGTGACAGGGATCGTCCACGGCCTGGTCCACGAGGGCTTCGAGCTGTTCCGGCTTCGCGCCGTGATCGCGCAGCTTGGTGTTCAGACCAAGCCCCGCTAGGAACTCGGCCACGAAGGCGATGGTGCGGGCGTCCGCCTCGGCGTCGCTGACCTTCTGGACTTCCAGTCCGCAGGCGATGCCGACCCGCCGGTAAAGACCCGGCTTCCGCGCCGCGCAGAACTTCATGCCGGCCACGAGGCACAGGGCATTCGCGAGTCCGTGGTGCATGCCGCACAGGGTCGAAAGCGGATGCGCCAGCGAATGCACGACCCCGAGGTCCTTTTGGAACGCGATCGCACCCATGGCCGCGGCGACCAGCATCCGTCCGCGGGCGTCGAGATCCTTGCCATCCCGGACCGCCCGGGGCAGCGCCTCGACGATCAGGCTGATGCCTTCGAGCGCGATGCCGTCGCACAGCGGATGGAACTGCGGGCAGGTATAGCTCTCGATGCAGTGCGTCAGCGCGTCGGCACCGGTCGCCGCGGTGAGCTTCGGCGGCAGGCCGACGGTCAGTTCGGGATCAAGGATGACGAGCTTGGCGAGCAGCTCGGGATGGAAGAGCACCGCCTTGCGTTTGGTGCCGTCGAGCGTGATGACCGAGCTGCGGCCCACCTCGCTGCCGGTCCCGGCCGTCGTGGGAATCGCGATGAACGGCAGGAGTCCCGACCAGTCGGCAGGCTGCTCGTAGAACTTCGCGAGCGGAAACCCGGGATGCTTGGCCAGCAGCCGCGCCGCCTTGCCGGCATCCAGCGGACTGCCGCCACCGATGGCGATGACACCGTCACAGCCGTGCTGGCGGATCAGCGCGGCAGGTTCCGTGACGTCCGCCTCGATGGGATTCGGATGCACGCCGGCATACAGGAACCATGACTTGCCCTGCTCCTGCTCACCGAGCACCGCCGCCAGGAGACGAAAGGCGTCGGTCTTGGCCAGGCCCGCGTCGGTCACCACGAGCGGCCGGGTGATGCCAAACTTGGCGAGGTGGGCGGGCAGTTCGCGCAGGGCGCCGGCGCCGTAAAGGGTGCGGGTGGGGAACGAAAAGGCAGTGAGGCTCATGTTCAGAAACGCGGCCGCAGGCTACGCGCGGCGTCCCGCCGGGCGACACCCGAAAAGGGGGAAATCGTCGGCGGGATCTCAGGTTTCGAACGGCCCGGCGGGCAATCCTGGCCGCCGGGCCCGAGCCGAAGCAGCCTCAGCGGCCGGGCAGGGAATCCGCCGGCACCCTGATCTGCGGGTCGAACAGGAAGAGGGGATGGTCTTCAACTTCCCCGCTCGCTGCGGCGCCGCACGGGCCGGCGACGCCTTCCTTGCTCAGGCGCCACCGGGAGTAGGTCAGCCCGCGGACGTTTTTCTCCGGCACGTAGAAGTGGATCGTCGTGACTCCGGTGCCGATCGTGAACCCGCGGCAGATCTGCTCATCCGGGTTGAAGTGTCCGTCCCGGTTGAAGTCGATCCAGGCGTCCAGCTTGCCCTCGCCAACCACGGTGATTTCCGCCCGCGACCAGTTTCCGGGCCGGGCGATGGTGACGAACCGCACACCATCCTCGTCGTCCACCCCGTTGCGGTCATCGCTGCCGACCGGACCGGAGGGAATGCCGTCCAGTTCGGCATCGATGCGCGCGCCCAGCCGCAGTCCGGGCAGCAGGCGATGGCTCGGGCCGTTGCTGAGCTTGGCCGTCGCGTAGGTGTCGGGCGCGTCACCGTAGTCGAGCATGGCCTCGGGCCCGTTGACCCAGTTGCCCTGGGGATTGGTGCTCCAGCCGGCGAGGGCCGGGGCGAGGAGCGAGACGGCAGTGAAGGTGAACAGCAGTGATTTCATGACTGATCAATTTTGAGGTTTCGATTTTGTGTTCCGCACCGCAGTGCGTGCATGCCCGTCAGCGCCCCGGCTTCCATTCGCGTTGTTCCGGGGCGGGCGATCCGCGCCCACCGGTGGGCGGCCCGCGCCCGGTCCGCTGATGGCTCGGCCCGTTTTCGCCGTTGAATCTGCGGCGCATGGCCCTACCACTCCGCGCAGCGCTGCCAGTCATTCAGTGAAACCAACCGATCTTCGCGGCATCCTCCGCTACATTCCTCGCTTCCGGGAAAAGACCTTCGTGGTCGCCGTGGACGGCGCGGTCGTGACCGACGACAACTTCTCCAACCTGCTGCTCGACCTCGCCGTGCTGCGGTCGCTGAACATCCGCATCGTGCTGGTGCACGG
>CAIWAH010000391.1 GCA_903910585.1 uncultured Verrucomicrobiota bacterium | reverse complement strand
CGATCTAGTCTGTGGGCCGGGTGAGCACCTGCTGGAGCGTGATGTCGGCGATGGCGTCTTTGATAACAATGTTCGCGCCGGGCTTGCCCTCGGGAATCTTGCACCAGGGTCCGCCGTCGATCTCAACGGCGCCGAAGTGTTCCTTGGCGACCTTGTAGCCCCAGTCGCGGAAGGCGCCCTCGGTGAACTTCATGATGTTGCCCTTGTGGACCAGCGTCACCGACTTGCGCTGGTTCTTGATGGCGTAGCTGATGGCGCTGTGGATCAGGCGCACGCTGCCGGAGTAGCTGACGGGCTTGATGCCGACGCCGACCTGCACGTCGGTCGGGAAGTCCGCCGCGCCGACCATCTTCCAGAAGTCGGCCGCGGCCGTCGGGGTGCCGAAACGGATCTTGCTGAACTGCTTCGGAAATTCCTTGGCGAGGAAGTCGAGGACCTTCTGCGCCTCGGGCGTGCCGGAGGCGTATTCGATGCCGGCATAGATGTCCTCGGTGTTCTCGCGGAAGATCACCATGTCCACGGCCTCGGGCTTCTTCACCGGGCTGGGCACGCCGGAGAAATACTGCACCGGGCGCAGGCAGACATAGAGGTCGAGCATCTGGCGCAGGGCGACGTTCAGCGAACGGATGCCGCCGCCGACGGGCGTGGTCAGCGGGCCCTTGATGCCGACGAGAAACTCCTTGAAGGCCTCCACGGTGTCGTCCGGGAGCCAGTTGTTGAACTTGGTGAAGGCGGCCTCGCCGGCGAACACCTCCATCCACGCGACCTTCCGCTTGCCGGCGTAGGCCTTTTCCACCGCGGCGTCCATCACGCGCACGGACGAGGCCCAGATGTCGGGGCCGGTGCCGTCACCGCGGATGAAGGGAATGATCGGCTGGTCGGGGACGACGAGCTTGCCGTTCTGGATGCTGATCTTGCCGCCCTGAGGGACGGTGCAGGTGGTGTAGGCCATGTGAGGAAACGTTTACGGATTTCAGGTGGCTATTGTCGAAGCCGGGCGGATTTAAGCGTTGCGGTCGGAGGCGCGGCAAGGGGTCTTTGGCCTTGGGACAATTCCGGGGGACAGGGCGCCAGCTTAGGGCCGGTCGTCGCCGCTCCCGGCATTTGGGCATTTCCTCGCGGCCTCCTTTGAACCACCTTCCGCGCACTCAGGCGCATGATCCGTTCGTTTGCCTTCACCACCGCCGGCCGGCTGCACACGCAGGACATCGAGATGTTTCTCATGCCCACGCTGCTGGCGGACACCAACCTCTTCCTCTGGGTGGACCTTGAGGACGTGAAGGATGACGAGGCCCGGCGGATCCTGGAGGGAGTGTTCCACTTCCATCCGCTTTCGGTCGAGGACTGCATCAACGAGAACCAGTCGCCCAAGGTCGAGACCTACGAGCCGAAGGAGGACGACAAGTTCGCGCAGTATCTCTTCATGGTCATCCACGCGGTGGACTACAACCGCAAGGACGGCCTGTTCGCGACCCGTGAGCTGAACTTCTTCCTCGGGAAGAACTTCCTCGTGACCTATCACCACGGGCCGCTCCGCAGCATCCAGGAAACGGAGGAACGCTGCCTCAAGAGCACGGTGCACGTCGCCCGGGCCCCCGACCGCGTGGCCCATGCGATGCTCGATTCGCTGGTCGAGAACTACAAACCGGCGCTCGACGAGCTCAGTCTCGAGATCGCCGAACTGGAGACGGAGGTGCTCCGAAACCCTTCCCCCGAGACCCTCGAACGCATCCTCCGGGTCAAGAAGGAGGTCATCCACCTCCGCCAGATCATCGGCCCGCAGCGCGAGGTGCTCCAGCGGTTCGCCCGCGGCGAGTTCAAGCTGATCCGGGCGCATCTCGTGCCGTATTTCCGCAACGTCTATGACGGCCTGTTCCGCATCGGCGAACTGGCGCAGAACTACGCGGACTCCCTGTCCAACATCCTCCAGATCTACCTCAACATGTCGGCCAACAAGACGAGCGAGATCGTCAAGGTGCTGACCATGATCACCATCCTCACCACGCCCGCGACCATCGTGGCGAGCTGGTATGGCATGAACTTCGAGTCGATCGCCGAGTTCAGGTGGAAGCATGGCTACGCCGCGGCCATCGCGCTGACCGCCGTCACCACGCTGGCGACCCTGATCTATTTCCGACGGAAGAAATGGCTGTGAGCAAACCAGCGGGAACCAAGTCCGGGTTCCTCGACAAGGTGCTGGGCCGCATCAGCCGGCTCGATGCGGAAGGCTTGCAGGCGGTCGTGCAGCGCCTGGCGCGCGAACGGAGCTTCCTCGAGACGCTGTTCAACCGCATCGAGGACGGAGTGGTCGTCACCGACGAGGAAGGCCGCGTGCTCTACGTGAACGAGGCGGTCCGCACCCTGCTCGGGTTCAGCGCCGAACAGGCCGAGGGCCAGCCGGTCGCACGGCTGCTGCCGCGCATGGACTGGGACCAGGTCCGCCGGGTTGACCTCGCCGGCGGCGCGAATTCCGTGCGGCAGGAATTCGAGGTGACCTATCCCCGCCAGCGGTTTCTCCGGCTTTACGCCGCCCCACTCGACGGCGAGGCCGCGGGCAGTTCCGGCGTCGCCCTGATCCTGCACGATGCGACCGAGGCGCGAAACCAGACCGCGGAGACCGTCGAGAGCGAACGCCTCCACGCCCTCACGCTGCTGGCCGCCAGCGTCGCCCACGAGATCGGCAACCCGCTGAACGCCCTCCACATCCACCTTCAGCTGATGGAGCGGGAGATCCGCAAGCTCCAGCGCGCCGCCCGGGGCGACGATTCCCCGGCCGCTGCGGCCCACGCCGACAAGCTGGAAGGCTACCTTGGGGTAGCCAAGGGTGAGATCACCCGGCTGGACTACATCGTCACCGAATTCCTCCAGGCCATGCGGCCAACGCCCCCGCGCCTCCAACCGACCGCCCTCAACGAGGTCGTCCGAGAGACGGTCGAGGTCCTCCGGCCCGAGCTCGAAAACCGCAAGCTGCGGGTCGAGGAACGGCTCGGCCGCGGTCTGCCGCCGCTGCTGCTCGATGCCGCCCAGTTCAAGCAGGTGCTCGTCAACCTCATCAAGAACGCCATGCAGGCCATGGTGAAGGGCGGCACACTAACCCTCGAAACGGGCGGCACCCCCAAGGCCGCCTGGGTCAGCGTGGCCGACACCGGCGTCGGCATTCCCGAAGAGCAGCTACAGCACATCTTCGAGCCCTACTTCACCACCAAGCAGAAGGGCACCGGACTCGGCCTGATGATCGTCCAGCGGATCATGCGGGACCACGGCGGCCGGATCGAGCTCGAGAGCCGGGTCGGCAAGGGCACGGTGTTCAAGCTTTGGCTGCCGGTGCCGGGGCAACTGCCCGCGCTGCTGCCGGATGCGGTGGTCGAAGCCGATTCCACCGCCCGCGAAGTCGCCTAAAACTTCGCTTGCAATGGTTCCGACAAATCCCCATTTATGCGCCCGTCTTTCGGAGCGCGAGCGTAGCTCAGCCTGGTAGAGCGTCACCTTGCCAAGGTGAATGTCGAGGGTTCGAATCCCTTCGCTCGCTCCAATTTTTCTGACGCGGCTCCCCGGGAACCGCGTTTTTCATTTCCGGCCGTCGCCGGATCACTCAGTGCTCGGCCACCGTGACAGTCCGCCTTCCCCGACCACACGCGCCCCGGCCGGTGCAGTCCCCGCAGGCACACGAGTGGGATTCCGTCCCGTGCGGGTGGTCCTTTTCCTCCGAAGAAACCGAATGGACCGGACGCGGCCCGGGTGCGGGCGTTTCCGGATGAACATGGGCGGAGGCGGGCCGGACGGATGAGTGTTTCATTGGCCCTGATGGAACGAACAATTCCCGCTCATGGTCCAAACGCCGGTTGGCCGACTTCGGCCCGCGATTGCCCTGCCCCGGCTTGCTCCGGCAGCCACGCCGGGGCGACGCTGTCCGCGTTCGCATGAAAGCAGTCATCCTCGCCGCCGGCAAAGGCACCCGCATGAAGGACCTCACCCAGGAGCTGCCAAAGCCCATGCTGCGCGTGCAGGGACGGCCCATCCTGGAGCACATCCTCGAAGGTCTGCTGGCCGCGGGCATCCGCGACGTCTGCCTGATCACCGGATGGCGGGCGGATGTGATCGAAGGACACTTCGGCGACGGCAGCCGTTTCGGCGCCCGGATCACCTACGCGCGGCAGGCGGTTCAGGACGGCACGGGCAAGGCCCCGGAATACGCCCGGGAGTTCGTCGGGACTTCGGATTTCCTGCTCACCTACGGCGACATACTGGTGCGCCCGGAGACTTACCAACACATGCTGGCCCGCTGGCGGGACGGTGACTTCGGCGGCCTGCTTACGGTCACGGAAGGACAGGACGTCACCCAGGGCGGACTGAACTTCTTCGACGAACAGTTCTGCCTTACGCGCCTCGTGGAAAAGCCTAATCCGGCCCAACTGGAGGAACTGCGCGCCACGGGCTGGCTCAAGCCCGGTCAGCCTGTCTGGTATAACGCCGGCATCTACCTGTTCCGCCCGGGGCTGTTTGAATTCACCGCCCGCCTGCAGAAATCGCCGCGGGGCGAATACGAGCTGACCGACGCCATCACCGCGATGGTCGCGGCCGGCCAGCAGGTCGCCGGCCTCAAGATCGAGGGACGCTGGGTGGATGTCCGGGATCCGGAAGTGCTGGCGTCGCTGCAGGGCTGACGGCAGCGGCCGCGCGGCCGCTCAGTCCTCGCCGAACTTGCCGTTCACGAGGGCGACGAGTTCCGCCAGGGCCTGCTCGGCCTTGTCGCCGGCGCAGACGATCGTGAGCTTGCTGCCCGGTCCGGCGGCCAGCATCAGGAGGCCCATGATGCTCTTGCCGTTGATGGTCTCACCGTCCTTCTCGATGAAGACATCGCACGCGAAGCGGCTGGCCAGTTTCACGAACTGGGAGGAAGGACGGGCATGGATCCCGTTCTTGTTCGTGACGACCACTTCCTGGCGATGGACCGGCGATTTGGCTGGCGCGACTGAACTCACGTCTCCGCGGACCATGCCCCAAGTCCGGCAGCCTTGCCAACGGGAACCTCTCCGGCCGAGCGGGGACGACGGCCCCGACGCGGGGTTCGCACGGCGGTCATTCGTCCTCTTTGCCGACGATCTCGGGCGGCAGCTGGCCGCGGGTCACGAGATCCTGGAGGTCCCTGCGGATGCTGCGGCGGTCCACGCCGAACTCCTGCGCCAGTTGGGAGATGTTGGGCTTGGCCGCACTGCCCCGAAGCCGGTTGAGCAGGGTGTGCTGGCGGGCGAGTCGCTCGGTGAACAGCCGTTCGCGGTCGCCGGATTCGATGAGTTCGGCCCGTTCCAGCGAACGCAGGGCCGCCACGGCCTCGCCCAATCCGCAGTCCCGCAGCGCGGTGGCGACGGTCTGTTCGAGCTGGTCGAGGTCCACCGGCTTCTCGATCACGTAGTGGGCCGAGTTGGGACCGCTCAGCGCCTTGAGCTGCTCCGCGATCGCGAGCGTGCCGCTGACCATGATGATCGGCACATGGGCCGCCACTTCCTTGAGCTTCCCGAGGAATGACAGCCCGGTTTCGCCGCCTTCCAGGACATGGTCGAGCAGGATGAGTTCCGGAATCCGGCGGGCGAGGCTCTCGAGGGCCTCCGTGCCATTGCGCGCCCAGTCGAAGGTGCACTCGGCCAGCGCCTGCTGGTAAAGGCGGGCCTGCCGGGGGTCGTCCTCGATGACGAGGATGTGGGCTTTGATCGGTTGCGAACTCATGGGTTGGACGGTCAGGCGGACGGGGTTGGTTTCTGCACGGGAACCAGCACGGAGAACTCCGTTCCGCGTCCGGGCTCCGTGCGGACCCGCAGACCGAACTGCTCCTCCTCGGCCAGCCGCCACACGGTCGCCAGGCCGAGGCCGGTTCCCCGCTGGTTGCCGAGGTTCTTGGTGGTGTAGAAGGGTTCGAAGATCCGCGGCAGAACATCGGCCGGAATTCCCGGGCCGCTGTCGGCCACCGTGAGCTCCACCCAGGGGCCGGCGCCGGTGGGCGGCTTCACACACCCGGTCGCCGCCGTGGCGAGTGCGGCCCGGAGCTCGAGGCGGCCGCGGCCGTTCATCGCCTCGGCCGCATTGACGACGAAGTTCAGCAGCACCTGTTCGAGCCGCCCCTGGCTCACCTCGACGGCCGGAAGGTCGGGATCGAAGGTGGTCGTGAGCTCGACGCCGCCAAGGAACTGGCCCCGGAGCAGGTTGAGCGTTTCCTCGATCAGCGTCCCCATCCGCACCCGGCGGGTCATCACCAGCGTGTCGCGGCTGTAGCCCAGAATGCTGCGCACCACGGCCCGGCCCTGTTCCACCGCGTGTCCGATGTTGTCGAGCTGTTCCTTCGTCGGCCCGGTGGGCTTCACGCTGCGTTCCACGAGCTGGCGCGACATCTGGATGACCGACAGCAGGTTGTTGAAATCATGGGCGACTCCGGCGGCCAGCGTGCCCAGGGCGCGCATCTTGTCGGCGTGGGCCATGCGTTCGCGGATCTGCTCGAGCTCCGCCGTGCGTTCGGCCGCGGTCCGCTCGGCCTGCTCGTAACGGCGGAAGACGAGGTGCTGGTTCGCAATGGCGGCGGCACCGACAAGAAACACCAGCAATGCCCCGAGCGAAACCCGGGTGGCGCGGGCCCAGCGCGCCGGGTCCGGCGGGGTCAACGGGGGCGCGCCCGGCGCGGCGTCATTCCAGTCGAGATCCAATCCGGCCAAGCCTGCCCGCAGGGACGGAAGATGCCAGATCTCCACGGTCCGGAGCAGCGGCCCGGTCGGGGCGGGCGTGGTGCCGGCGATGGCCAGCCATTCGCCGTTGTCACTCCAGGCGACGTTGGTGGCCCGTCGTTGCTGGGGCGCCTGCAGGGTCATGACCAGCGCGCCAGTCTCGCTGAGAAGTTCGGCCTCGCCCCGTTCGCCGACGCGGGCCCGCAGACGGTTGGTCGGACACAGGGACTCGGTCAAAACGGGGTCGCGGTCACGATTGCCGTTGAAGATTCGCGGCGGCGCCAGCGGGTCGCGCAGCAGCCAATTGACGATCCGGCCGTCCATGCCGGCCACCAGGCGGGTGCCGTCTCCGGTGAAGTCCAGGGTGATCGGCGGACCGAGGGCCCGGCGTTGGGCCGGGGGCACGACCAGTGCCCGGAACGGCAACGGCTGCTCCGAACGGACGTCCGCCGCCTTGGCCAGGCACGCCGCCCATTCATCGCGAATCCCCCGGTCCGCGAGGATGTGCCGCGCATCGTCGAGCGCCTGGCGGGCGCGGGTCAGCCAGCCCTCGGCACCGGCGTTGCGCTCCTTGCGGGCCTCCTCCAGGAGCAGAACCCGGCGGGCCTCGCTGTCCCGCCGGCGCAGTGCCTGAAGCTTGGCACCATTTTGCAGCGTGCCGAGGGCGAGCATGAGGATGAGGAACACCAGCGCCCAATGGAGCCAGCGCGCTCGCTTCAGGGCGGCGCGCACCGATTCGCTGGATTGGGGGGCGGACATGTCAGCTCCGGGATTGCGGTGGCAGGAAACCCGACCGTTGCCGAGTGGGCAAGCTGCGCCCGGTTCCCGATGCCCGGCAGCTGCCGGGCTCAATCCACGGTCAAAAACTCATTGCTGCCGAACAGCACGCGGGCGAAGGCGGCCCACGCGGCGGTTGTCGGGACGTCCGCAGGGAGCGCCTGCCGGTAGCGGGCCAGAAAGGCGGTCGCCTCGCGGGCTTCAACCGGTTCCGGGCTCCGCCCCAAGGCCAGCCGATAGGCCGCCACGATGCGGTCCGGTTCGGCTTCCGCCACGGCCAGCACGCGCCGGGCGAACTGCTCCGCGCTGGCGTGAACGAAGGGATCGTTCAGGAAGAACAGCGCCTGCGTGGGCACAGTGGTGGTGCGGCGCTCGGCGGTGCTGGCGTTCGGGTCCGCGCCGTCGAAGAGCGCGAGGAACGGATGGCGTTTGATGCGCTGGGTCATCAGGTAAACGCTTCGGCGGTTGTGCTCATAGACCGCACTGAACGGCCCGTGCTGGGTGTAACCCCAGCCGGTTGGCGCCGGGAACGGATGGCCCTCGCCCGGGGTCGCATCGAGTCCGCCGCTCACGAACAGGAGGGCATCGCGCGTTTCCTCCGCACCGAGACGACGGCGGGCGAACGGAGAAAAGTGATCAGTGGTCAGTGAGTCAGTGTTCAGTCCGGCGGCGCGGGTAGTTCCCGGAATGATCGGACAGTCATCCGGCGCACTGCCCACTGAAGACTGACCACTGATGACTGAATACTGGCTCCTCTGCCGATACGCCGCGCTGTTCAGGATCAACCGGTGCAGCCCCTTGATGGACCAGCCGTGGCGGACGAACTCCGTCGCGAGGTGATCGAGCAGTTCGGGATGGGTCGGGCGCTGGCCGCGGGTGCCGAAATCGTTCGGCGTCTTCACGAGGCCCTGGCCGAAATGATACTGCCACACGCGGTTGACGAAGACGCGGGCCGTGAGCGGATTGTCCGGGCTGGCCAGCCAGTCCGCGAGTTCCAGCCGGCCACTTCCGCCGGTGCCGGCCGGCAGCGGGCCGCCACCCAGCACGCGCAGGAAACCGCGGCGCACCTCGTCTCCCGGCTGATCCGGCTCGCCGCGCTTCTGGATGCGGGCGTCACGCGGCGTGCCTTCGGTCACGCCGTAGGTGAGCGGAAACGGGCCTTCGGCGAGCAGCGTTTCCAGTTCCCGGCGCGCGGCTTCGGCCTCGGCCTTGATCCGGGCTTGTTGATCCCGCAAAGCGGCGAGCCGGAGGCGCCGGGCTTCCCGGTCAGACGTTTCCACCGAAACAGGCGGCGAATCCGCGGCCGGCAACGGAGTTTCGCTGAAGGCGAAGTTGTCCGCGTCGAGCGCCGGCTTCACGCCGCCGAGGTGGCCGTAGCTGTCGATGAAGGTGTAGTCGAGGCTGCCGTCCCAATTGGACGCAAACTGGCCCTCAAACGCGGTCCGCTCCGTGGCGGTCGCAAGCACGCCGGTGTAGCGCCGGGCCTTCAGGTCGAGCGCGAGCTGCACCTGATGCCATTCGCCGACCTTCAGCGATTTCACCGGGTCGCGCGCATCGCCGCTGCGGCGGAAGAATTCGCGGCCATTGAAGAACAGCTCGACCGCCGGCGAAGAACCCGGTCCATGCCCGGCGTAGAAGCGCCATGAGCCATCGCCGCCCGCGGTCGCGTCGGCCACCCGGAAGTCGAAACTCACGAACAGCCGCTCGGTCTTCCCGGCCTGCCAGCGGTTGGTGAGGGTCTGGCCAAAGCCGTTGTAGGCGCCGCTGTTGGGCAGCCGCACGCCCACCGCGCCCGCCGGAAACAGGTTGTGGAATGGGCTTTGGGCGGCCGCGGCGATCTTCACGACGCTGTTCGGCCCCGGACCCCACGGCGTCGCCGGTGGCGTGGCGTCGGTCTGCAACTCGAAGTCGCCGTCAATGCCCGAGAGCTGCTGCAATTGGGCGGCCAGGGCGTTGGCATCCGAACCGTCCTGGGTCGCGAGCCCAACCGACTCGGTGCTCACCGGCGGAATCGCCAGCGCCTGCACCGCGAGATTGTCAAAGGCGATCCCGGCGTGGGGATTTCCATCCCAACCGCCGGCCTCGAGTCCAAATCCGGACACCCCGGTCATCCAGCCACCGCGCAGGACCTGCCGGTCGAACGCTGTCACGTCACCCGGACGCCCAAGGCTGCCGGCGAGGGTTCCCCGAGTGAGACCCAGGCGGAGCTGAAGCTGATACCACTCGTTGGGACGTAGATCGCGAAGATGCTGAACGGATTCGCCCAGCCGCAAGGTGGCCGCTTCACCGGTGAGCAGCACTTCGGCAACCACGGTGCCGTCGGGCGCACCCAGCCAGAAGCGGTGCGGTGCGCCGTTCGTTCCTCCCGCACCGATCCGGAAATCCACACTCGCGTAGAGCATGTCCGGCTTCCTCCCGCCGACCGCAGGAAACGACGTGAGGAGCCTCTGTTCTCCCGAAGCCGAAGTGAGCCTCGTTACCTCGGCTCCTCCAGGATTGGAGAATGGCACCGCCTGCCTGACCCAATAGCCGTTGGTGCCGGCGGCCACGCCCGCGCCGACTTTTCCGAGCGGATACAGGTTCTTGAACGGACTCTGCGCGTCCGTCGTCACCGCAATCGGGCCGTCGTAAACCCACGGCGGCACCAGCACGCCCTTGCTGCCGCCGGCCGCCGGTGCCTGCAGCTCGAAGTCACCATCCAGTTCGTCGAGCGAGCGCAGCACCGCGGAGGGAGCCGACAGTTTCGCCCGTTCCATCCGACGCATCAGGCCGGCGACGCGCTGTTCGAACTCCCGCCATCGGGGCTGCGATTCCTCCCGCGGAATCAGGGGCACGAGCGCACGGCTCTTCTGCTTCTGCTCCGACCCGGGGAATGCGTAGCGGGTGCTGTCGAAGATGCCGTAGAGCGCGTAGTAGTCGGTCAATGGCACCGGATCATATTTGTGCGTGTGACAGCGGGCGCAGCCCAACGTCAGTCCCAGCACGCCCTGGCCGACCGTATCGATCGTGTCCTGGATCGTGAGGTGATGGTAATTCTCCGAGTCAAAGCCGAACCGGCGTGACACCGCGAGGAAGCCCGTGGCGGTGACGCGGTCGGCGTAGCGCTCACGCGGACCGTGTTTCGCGAGGATGTCGCCCGCGATCTGGTCGCGGAGGAACTCGTCGAAGGGCTGGTCCGCGTTGAAGGCGTTGATGACCCAGTTGCGGTAACGCCAGGCCACCGGCACCGGGTAGTCCGCGGTCTCTCCCGCGGTGTCGGCGTAGCGCACGACATCCAGCCAATGCCGGCCCCAGTGCTCGCCGTAGGCCGGGGACGCGAGCAGGCGGTCAACCAGGCGGGCGTAGGCGGCCCCTTGAATCTGGAAGGCCGGAAAGCCGGAAGCCGACTGAGCAATCCCGTCTGCTTGTTTTCCTGCCTTCCTGTTTTCCAGATTCGCCACTTCCGAACATTCGCGGACAAACGCGTCCACCTCCTCCGCCGTCGGCGGCAGGCCCGTGAGATCGAACGTGACCCGCCGGATCAGGGTGCGCGGATCGGCTTCCGAAACCGGCCCGCGGCCGGCGCGCTCCAGAGGCGCGAGGATGAACGGATCCACCGACGTCCGGCACCACACCGTATTGGTGACGGCCGGGGCAGCGGGCGGACGAACCGGTTGAAATGCCCAGTGGGGCGTGGCGGATGGTTCTGCTGACGTAGCATCCAGCAGGCCTGCACCGAAGACCGCGATGCATCCCCAATCCCGTAGCAGCCGACGAAAAGAGGCTCCGACTGAACTTCTGACAATATCGACTTCGTCCGCGGCGAAAGCGGAACGACCGCCCTCGCAGACGAGACTGCCTTCGTTCCGTTGCCCGCCCGGCTTCATGCCAGGATGCCCCGGATGAGTTCGCCCTCCACGTTGGTCAGGCGTCGGTTGATGCCGTTGTGATAGAACGTGAGCTTTTCGTGATCGAGACCGAGCAGGTGCAGGATCGTCGCGTGGAAGTCGGGGATCGTGACCTTGTCCGCGCCGACGAAGTAGCCGAGTTCGTCCGAAGTGCCGTAATGATGACCAGGCTTCACCCCGGCCCCGGCGAGGAAGCTGGTGAACGCGGTCGGATGATGGTCGCGTCCCGGGGAATCAATGCCCTGCGTCGCGGGACTGCGGCCGAACTCGGTGGACCAGACAAACAGCGTGTCCTCCAGCATGCCGCGCTGCTTGAGGTCCTGGATGAGGGCCGCGACCGGCCGGTCCATCGTGGCGGCCTGCGTGTCGTGGTTTTCCTTCAGGTTTTCGTGACCGTCCCAGTTGATGCGCGGACTGCCAAAGGCGCCACCGTTGATGACTTGCACGAACCGGACGCCGCGCTCCAGCAGCCGGCGCGCAAGCAGGCAGTTGCGGGCGAAGCCCTTGTTCGCCTCGTCACCAATGCCGTAGAGCCGTTTCGTCGCGTCGGATTCGCCGTCGAGATCGGTCGCCTCGGGGATGCTCAGTTGCATCCGCGCCGCCAGCTCGTAGGCGCGCAGGCGGGCGGCGAACGTCGGATCGCCGGGATGTTCCTCGGCGAACTCGCGGTTCATGTCGGCCAGCAGCGCGAGGTCCGCGGTGCGGTCCGCCGGGGCGATGCGGGCCGGCGTGTGCAGGTCGGCGATGGGTTCGCGGGAATTCGTCCGGAACGGCACGCCCTGGTGGTTGGCCGGCAGGAAGCCGGCGGTCCAGTTGATGGAACCGCCCGCCGGCAGGCCGCGCGGATCGGGCAGCACGACGAACGCCGGCAGGTTCTCGTTCTCCGTGCCGAGGCCGTAGCTCAGCCAGGCGCCCATGCACGGAAAGCCGTTGAGGGCGAAGCCGGTGTTCATCTGAAAAGTCGCCGGCGTGTGGTTGTTGCTCTTCGCGAACATCGAGTGGATGAAGCACAGGTCATCCACGCAGCCGGCGAGGTGCGGAAACAGGCTGCTCACCCAGGAGCCGCTCTGTCCGTGCCGGCGGAACTCATACACGCTCTTCATCAGCTTTCCGGGCTGGCCAAAGAAGCCGAGGTTCTCGCCCTTCCCTTCGAGCGACTTGCCGTGCATGCGCTCCAGCTCCGGCTTGTAGTCGAAGGTATCGAGGTGGCTCACGCCGCCACAGCAGAAGATCTGCACGACGCGCTTGGCCTTGGGCGCGAAGTGCGGCAAGCGCGCCGAGCCGGCCGCAGGCGTGATGCCCGCGCGGACTGGTTCGCGGCTCATCAGCCACGCCAACGCCACACCGCCCAACCCACCGGCTGTGTGCGACAGGAAATGCCGGCGAGAGAGGAGCGGCGCGGTCGCGGATGACATCGTGGAGGGATTCACGGCAGTGCGGGTTCAGCGCAGTTTCAGCGGACGCAGGCGCAGGTTCCGGAAAGCCACCGGGCCGTGATCGCCCTGCAGCTTCAGCGGGCCGGTGGGCCGTTCGTCATTGAAGGCAGCGGCGCAGGTCGGGCAGGTCACTTCCTGCTCACGGTGGATGACCTGTCCGTTGTGCCGCACCTTGACGAAGCGGGCGTTCTCCGTCTTGCGGCCCGTCGCGTCAAAACGCGGCGCCCGGAACACGAGGTCAAAGCTCTGCCATTCGCCCGGCGCGCGGCTGATGCCGGGTGGCGGAGCTTTGCCCGGGTAGCACTTCGGTTCGCCGCTGCAACTGGAGTAGAGACCGCCGCAGTCGCCGGAACCGGGCGCAGTCTTGCCGAAGCTGTCGAGGATCTGCACCTCATAGCGGCCGAGGAGATAGACGCCGGAGTTGGAATCCTTCGGGACGCAGAACTCGACGTGCAGTTCGCAGTCACCGAACTCCTTGGCCGAGAGCAGGTCCACCGTGTGGCCCCCGGCGCTGTTGACCATGACACCGCGACCCGGCGAAACGGTGAAGGCCTTGGGGTTGTGCGGATCGAGCTGGACCGCCCCGACCTCCTGCCACGTCCCGTGGTCACCGCGCCATTGTCCGAACGCCGAATGAGCATCCAGCGGCACGGATTTCAGCGTGCGGCAGCAGCCGGCAACCAGCAGCACAAGCGGCAGGAACAGCAGGGGACGCAACATGCCGGCAAGCCAATGCGCCGCCCCGGCAAATGCCAAGCCCAAGTTTGCCCCGGGCACAGCCTGGCATGGCCCACCGCAACGGCGAACCCGCGCGGTTCGTCTGACATCCTCCGAGACCGGACGGCGGTCGCCTCCCCATCGGGGACCGTTACGGATTGAGCTCCGCCTCGTGGCGGGTGCGGACGAGCTTCAGCACTTCGGCGAGATCGGTGACCTGCGCGGCGTTCAGGTAGTCCACGCCGTCACGATAACGGGTCGGAAGCCGGTTCAATTCAAGCCGCAGCGGGTGGTCGTCGAACACGGCGGCGTGCAGCGCGTGGGCGGCCATCGCGTCCTCGGCCTGAACGGTGATCGGGAGGCCCGGGCAAAGCTCGCGCACCGCCGCCAGGGCCCGGCGAATGTCCCAGACGCGCATGCCGTCGGCCGTCTGGCCCAGCAGTTGGAAGCGGCGACGGAGCTGCACCTGCTTGCGGGCGTCGCCTGGCCAACCCGCGGAACCGAGGCCACGGGGTGAAAAGACAAATGTGGCCGTGTCCGCCGCGGGTGAGAGCACCGCGGGCGGTTCCGTTCCGGCCAGCAAGTGAATCCGCACCCGCCGTGCCTCGGCAGCGCCCGGACCCCACCGAAACAGTCGCAGCGGAACGTGAGCTTGGCTCAGGAACCGCACCGGATTCCAGCCGACGCCCAGACCCAGGTTTCCCAGTTCGGATGGCAAAGGGGTCAGCCCCAGATTGGAGGTTTCCGCCGGCCAGCCGGCAAACGTCCGTTCCTTCAGCCGTTGTCGGAGTTCCTCCAGCGTCGCGATGGGCTCAACCTTCCGCGTGCCGAAGAATTCCTGCGCGTTCGTGTTGCGCTGGTCGGCGGGCAGTTGGTCGAACACGCGGAGCTGCGGCGGCGAGAAGGGCTTCTCCGCGGCGTCGGTTATCAACGGATCCGCGCCCTTGAGATGCCGGTTGAACCAACGCAGGACGGGCACCTGGATATTCTGTGAGTCGCTGTGACCGCCCGGGCCGATGACGAGGCCGAGCTGGTCGTAGGCGCGGTGCAGTTCGTAGAGACGGCGGGTCTTCGTGAAGAGGCGGTTCACGCCGTCGAGCGGGAAGATGCTGTCGGCGTCGGTGTTGACGATCAGCAACGGGCGCGGGGCAATGAGCGCGGCGACGAGCGGAAAGTCCCAACGATAAGTGTTCATGAAGAACATGCAGTCGCAGTGGCCTTCGACCGCGCCGTCGCAGACCTGATTGCGGAGGTCGGTGATGCCGGCGACGGGCGCGGCGACCTTCACCCGTTCGTCGAGCGCCGCGGTGGTCCAGGTGTAACTGCCGCCGCCGCTCCGGCCGGTCATGCCCAGTCGGCTGCGGTCCACCTCGGGCCGCGTCTCCAGGTAGTCGAGGGCGCGGATGCTGTTCCACGCCTCGACGCCGGCGGGCGTGTAACCACGCGAGTTCCACCACCACTGGCCGAGGCGATAGGTGCCGTGATGATCGCCCGGGATCTCGCCGAGCTGGAGCGTGTCAATTGTCAGGCAGACGTAGCCGTGCCGCGCGAACCAGGCGCCGTGATGCTGGTAGTAGGTCTTGTTGCCGTAGCTCACGCCGTTGGTCTTCACCTCCGCGTGACCGCAAACGTAGAGAATCGCCGGGGCGGGCGCGGCGAGGTTGCGGGGAAGATAAAGGTTGGCGGTGACGTAGAGCCCCGGCAGCGACTGGAAGTGCAGCTTCTCCACCACGAAGTCGTCACCGTCCACCTTGCCGGTGATGACGGGCTGGAGCGCCGTCCGCTCCGGCAACGGCCACAGACCCAGCATGTCGAAGAGCTGCCGCCGGCGTTCGTCGCGCTGCTTCGTCCAGTCGTCGAGCGTCTTCACGTCCGCGAGGCAAGCCGACTCCAGACGCGACACCTCGGACTCGAAGTAGGCCGTGAGGTTGGTGTCGGCGACGCGCCAGGTGGCGGGAAGCTGCTGGGCGAAGGTGGTCCAGCAGCCGGCGAGCAGGATCAGGAAACAGCGGGCGTTCATGGCAGCATCTCCACCAATCCGGGTGACGCGAATTGAGACATGCACTTTACGCCAACAAAAGTGGAGCATCTTTCCGAAGGCTCCAATCGCGCACCGGAGGTTTCTCCGACCCACGGATGACTGCTTTTCCGCCACGGCAAGACCGCGACGACTTCGGACTGCAGGCTACCGACCGCCCTCTGACCCTTGCGTTCCGCGACTCCCCCCGAGAACTGACAAGTCGGTGCCGGTCGAAATCCGGCCCATAAACTCGCCGCCAGCGGCTCAATCCTCCGGCGTCTTCTTCGGCGCCAGCGGGTTGAGCGGCACCTTGGGATTGTTTTGGGCGAAGTAGTTCAGCGACCAGTCGGTCGGGAACAGCGCGACCCAGTTGCCGTCGGTGTCTGTGGCGAAGCGGCCGCCGGTCGGCAGCGAAATGCCGTCGAGTTCTTCTTCCTTGGTGCCGGCGGGCAGCCAGCGCACGACCTGAAAGGGCGCGGGTTCGCGGCGGGTTTCGGCGCCGTATTCGGTTTCGAGCCGGTATTGCAGCACCTCGAACTGGAGCGGACCGACCGCCGCCAGCAACGGCACGCGTGAGGCGGTGTCCCGGAGATTGAAGGCCTGGGCGACGCCTTCGAGAAGAAGTTGGTCGAGGCCCTGGCGGAACTGCTTGAACTTCGCCGTGTTCGGGTTGTGGAAATACTCGAAGACCTCCGGCGTGAACCGCGGGATCTCGTCGTAACGGATCTTCGGGTCGGTGGTCAGCGTGTCGCCGATGCCAAAGCCGTCGTGGCCGACCAGGCCGATGATGTCGCCGGGGAACGCCTCGTCCACCGTCTCGCGTTCGTTGCCGAAGAGCTTGTGGGACGAACTGAGCCGGACCTTCTTGCCCGACTGGACGTGGGTCACCGTCATGTCGCGCTCGAACTTGCCGCTCACCACGCGCACGAAGGCGATGCGGTCGCGGTGCTTCGGATCCATGTTGGCCTGGATCTTGAAGATGAAGCCGCTGAAGTGCGGATGTTCGGGCGCGATGAAGCGGGTCCCGGATTCGGATTCGGATGCCATGAAACGTCCCGCCGGTCGCGGGTGAACGGGATTGAACCCGATGGACAGGCGGAAGGCGAGCCTGCCTTCCGGACGGCGGACGGCGGGCGCCGGTTTTCGCCATTGCGGACCGGCCGGACATCTCCTAACAACCGCGCTCCAGAATATGAGTTACCCCAAGCATCTCGCGGGCGTCGCGCTGGCCGTCGCCGCTGTTTCCGTCACCACCGCCGTGGCCCAGGACGCCCCGGACACCGGCTGGAAGACCTCGGCCGGCCTGAACTTCGCCCTCACCTCCGGCAACTCGGACACGCTGCTGATCGGTGCCAATTTCAACGCTGCCAAGAAGTGGGAGCAGAACGAGCTGATCGGCACCGCGGACGTCGCCTACGGCGAGGCCACCACGCGCGCGGTGGTCGGCACCGTGCTGGTGGACAATGACAACATCACGGTCAACAACTTCGGCGCCGCGCTGCAATACAACCGCCTGATCTCCGAGCGCTTTTACCTCGGCGCCCGCGTGGACGGCCGGCGCGACGAGATCGCCGACATCGACTACCGCTTCACCGGCACCGCCAACGCCGGTTACTACTTCATCAAGGAGAAGAACGTCACGCTGAGCGGTGAAGCCGGTCCCGGTTACGTGGTAGAAAAGCTCGGCGTGGACAAGAACGACTACATGACCATCCGCTTCGGCGAGAAGTTCACCTGGAACATCAACGAACGCGCCCGCGTCTTCCAGGACCTCGAATTCATGCCGGAGGCTTCCGACTTCGGTAACCACATCATCCAGGGACAGATCGGTCTCGAAGCGGACATCGTGAAGAACCTCGCCCTGCGCGTCACCCTGCAGGACACCTTCCGCGCCCGGCCGGCCGCAATCGCAGGCACCGTTCCGCTGGTCTTCCGCGAAAAGAACGACCTGAAGCTGCTCGCCGGCATCAACTACAAGTTCTGATCCGGTCCTTTCGACGTGATCACGCCCGCCGGCTTCCGGCGGGCGTTTTCATTTTCGCCGGACGGCAATTCCGCGGACTCGGGCAACAAAAAGGGCCGGAGGCGATTGACCTCCGGCCCGTGTGGGCAAGCTGCGCTCCGGCTGCTCAGTTCTGGCTGCGGAAGAACTTCGCGCCGGCCGCCACGTTGGCGGGCACGGTGTAGGTTCCACCGGTGGCGCCGGCCACGGCCGTGTAGGTGCCGTTGGCGGTGTCGGAGCTGACCAGCGTGCCGGTGTAGGTGATGGTCAGGCTGCCGTCGGCATTGCGGCTGGCCGCAATCGTCGGCGCGGAGATCACGCCGCCGGGCACATTGAAGGTGCGCAGGGCGACGACCGAGGGAGCCTCCGGATTGGTCGGCGCCTGGTTCTTGCTCTCCCAGGCCACCGCGAGGGTGTTGCCGCGCCAGTCAACGCGGGGATCAATCGCGTCGAGCGTTTCAGCCACGGGCAGCTCCTTCTCGCTGACGTGGAAGACACCGCCGATCGGGGCGCCTTGGGCGTTGAACAGGCGGCCGAGCACCAACGAGGTCGTGCCACCGGCGTCCACCGTGCCGGCCTTGTCGGCGTAGATCACGGCCACGCGGCCGGATTCATCGATGGCGGCATCCACGCGGCCGATGGCGGTGTGGGCGAGGCTCTTGGCATCGCCGACCGTCCGGGCCCAGCGCAGGGTGCCGTCCGCATTGATCACGGAAACCCAGATCTGGGGTTTGCCTTGGGTGTCGGTGCCGGCAGTCGCGAGGACATAGGCGTCCTTGCCGTTGCCGTGGAAGCCGATGCCTTCGCCGCGGCCGCCGCCAGCGGAGATCGGGCTGCCGGTCAGGGTGGCGAGATCGATCTCGTCGCCGACCTTGTTGCCGCTGTTGTCGAAGCGCTGCAGCTTCGCACCGCCCGGGTTCGCCGAGTAGCGGACGGCAAAGCCATTCGCCGTGACCGCCGAGCCGTGCCAGATCTGGACTTCGATCGGATCCTTGCCGAGCAACTGCTCGGCCTTGACCACCGAGCCGTCCGCCTTGACCACGCGGACGACGCCGTGGGTCTTGGCTTCGGCCCCGCCGTAGATGTCCACGAGGTCGGGACGCTGCCGGCTTTCGCCGACGATCACGAGGTTGCCGTTGGCGAGGTAATCCCAGTCGCCGATGCGGACATCGCCGTCACGGGCGGCGTATTCCTCGCTGAGACCGGACACGATGCCCAGCGGGCCGCCGGCGTCGTTGAGCAGCTGCACCGCCGGCCAATCTCCCTTGTCCTGGTAACCGGCCTGGGAGGCGACCTCCTTGCCGAGGTCGAACGCGGTGGCGCCCATGCCGAAGCCGGCGCCGAACAGGTTGGCCTTGATCTTCGGACCCCACGAGGTGCGGCCGGACACCGCCGAACCGTCCGCCCGGAAGAATGACAGGAAACGGGAGCTGTGGGTCTGGCCGGCGAAGTCCGGATCAATGGTGGTGAGGGTGGTCACCGGGGTCTGCGCAACTCCGGCGGGATTGTAAACGGTCCAGACGGCTTCCTGGTCGGTCAGGCCGTCACCGTCGTCTTCCCAGCCGACCACCACGTTGCCGTTGGCGATGACGCCGACGCCAAGGCTTTCAACCTTGCCGTTGTTCTGGGTCGTGTCGCCGGGGTTCACGTAAACCGTGGGCCCGAGCGGCTCGAGGCCGTTGGCTTCGGCCAGACCGGGCTTGGTCGCGGCCGGCGAGCCGCCCTCGACCTTCAGCACGACGGAGTCCGCGTTGTATTCCACCTTCCAGCTCAGGCCGGCCCCGAGGACCGCCTCGGAAAAGTCGGTGGCAACGAACTGTCCATTGACGGTGCCGCCCTTGATGAGGGTGTAACTTTCGCCGCCAACGGGGGTGTATTCCTCCAGCTTCACCTTGAGGGTGCCGTTGGCGATCTTGGCGATGCCGGCAACGTTGATCACGGAGTGGGTTCCCGCGGTGATCACCGGATTGATGGTGCCCTTGCCCGGGGTCGGCTGGTCATCCACGTCGATCGCCAGCTTGAGGTCCGCGCCGATGTTCACCTTGGCGTTGGGGCCGACGACGGTGAGGGTGCCGTCCGAGGTGTCAGCCGCGCCGGTGCCGACCTCGAGGTTCTGCACCACACTGAATGTGGCGCGGTCGCGGACGATCAGCTTGGCCGTTCCGGCCGCGTTGCCCGCGTCGCGCGGGGCGCTGATGCCGAGGCCTTTGGTGGGCCCGTTGGCGGGATCGGAATTGACGGTCATCACCGCGTCGTCCTGCAGGAGGAATTCCCCGTAGCCGGGCGACTGCGAGACGAACGTGCTGTTGGGGCCGGTTTCGGTCGGGCGCTTTTCGGCCGTGGAGCCGTCGCCCTGCATCAGGTCAAAGATATGGATCTGGCCGTGGTTCTTGACGGTGACGTAGCTGTTGCCCTGACGTGCGCTGAGGCGGCGGAAATTGAGGACGGCGTTGTCCTGCACCGTCAGGCGGCCCGTGCTGTCCGCGCCCGCAGCCATCGTGAGGTAGCCTTCATCGGTGGAGCCGTTCGGATTGCCGGCACCGAGACTGTTGCCGGCGTCCACGGTGGCGTTGCCGGCGATGACCATCACCTGGTCTTCTGCGGTCGGACCGCCTTCGGACACACTGATGCCGCTGCCGACGGCGAGATGGGCATTGCCGTCGATCAGCACGCTGCCCCGCCCGGCGCCGTTGGCACCGACCTTCAGGTCGTCGCCGCCGAAGAACTTGGCGTCGTTGTGCATCTCGAATCGGCCGAGACCCTTTTCGCCGACTTCCCAGTCGAGGCCGTTGAGACCGTCGTCCGAGTAGCTGCCAGGGAACTGGTCCGGTCCGTCGAAGAAGATGGTGCCGCCGTTCATGATGAACGAGGACAGCCGGGCGCTGAAGCCGATCACGGCCTTCGGGTCGCCGGAGCTGCCGCCAAGGTTCATCGTGCCGCCGTTCATGACCACGTTGCCGGACTCCAAGCTGCCCTGGGTGACACCCAGGCGCAGGCCGGACAGCGAGAACGTGCCCGCGCTGGCCTCGATGGTGGCGGTGCCACCGTTGTTAATCGTGGCGATTTCAGTGAGGCCGGGAACCATGCTCGGGTTCCACTTGGAGGCATCAAGAAAGCTGCCGGTTGTGGCGGACCAGAACAGGTCGGTCTGCGCGAAGGCGATGGCCTGCGCCGAGATGAGGCCGGCTGCCAGGAGGCAGGCCCGGAGGGAATAACGAGGTTTCATTGATGATTTCGCTGGTTGCAAAAGCCGTCCCCAAGTCCCGGCCCGGCCGCCGCCCATTGAGCCGGTCGGCAGGCATTCCGGAGAATTGATGCCGGCTGTGGCCATCGGCGCAGTCGAGACGACGGTGCCGACAACATCGGAACCGCCGCTTTCATGCGGAACGGTGGCTTGACGGGCGACAGTATCGCCCCGCTTTCGCCACGGGAGTCAAGGGAGGGTGCGGCCATCACCCAAATTGGCGGGAACTTCTGACCGGCGCGTAACCCAACCGGAACGGGCGGCCCAATTGCAGCACCAAGAAGCGGTCCGCCGCCGCCCGGACCCGGACCGGCAATTCGGGCGTGACACGGCCGAGGCGACCGACAAACGAAACCTAGCTTCCTGAAACTCCCCTCCATGAAATCCAACCCCAGCCCATCCCGTCTGCCTTCCTCCGGCCGGCCCGGCCTCGGCACCGCCACCGCCGTCTCGCTCGCCCTCGCGGCCGGCGTGTCCGCCAAGGACCTGTTTGAGTTCAATGCCGCGACCACCGACGCGCTGCCGCCCCTGACCATCACCCAGGGCACCAGCAACCTGCCCGACCGGATCACCGATCTGATCGAAGGCACCGGACAGTTCAATCAGCTGAACAACCGCGAGTTCGTCGCCTCCCTTCGCTAAGGCAGCGTGCCGCAGGCGCTGCGGTTCAACGTCCAGCAGTTCGGCGGCAACTGGATCGCCCAGCTGACGTCCCCATTTGATCCGACCGTGATCAACCAGAACTTCTCCGCCGTCACCCGGCCCGAGCTGGAAGACCAGATCGATCATTATCTGGAACAGAACGGCATGGGGGATCTGGCCAAACTCCTCGCCGCGCTGGAACGGCGGACGATTGCCGGGGCGCTGGACGGCAATCCCGTCGCCGCCACGTCGGTCGCCGCCAATGCCTATTTCGGCGAATACGGACTGCGGCCGACCGAAACCGAGGAGGAAGCCACCGGCGAGGGCGAGGCCGCGACCAGCCGGTCAGGGATCGCGATGACCGCGGACGCCGGCACCTTCCGCAGCGAGGATTTCGAGGGCGAAACCTACTCGTGGACCCCGATGGTGCCGGTGGCCATCGGCGAATCCCGCCGGGTCCGCCTCGAGGTTTCCCTGCCCCTCAACTACACGTCCATCGAGGGCGCCGACCAGTTCCGCGTGGGCGGCCAGATGGCGGTGGCGATGCTGATCAAGAAGCGGAGCAAGGATCAGCCGCTGCTGTGGCAGGTCACGCCGCACGCCGGCGCGCTGGTTTCCGGCTCGTTGGACATGCTGGCCGGCGGGGTGCTGATGTCCGGCGGCGCGACCAGTTACCTTTCCTATCGCTGGAACCGCTGGGAGTTCTCCATGGGCAACCACGTGAGTTTCCACGAGGGCCTGTCGGTGACGGTGGACGAATATGAGTTCGACCCGGACGTCAGCCAGCAGATCCTGAAGAACGGTCTCAAGGTCGGGCGCAGCCTGGGGCAGCGCTGGTATGCCGAGGGCTACGTGATCGACACCGAATTCCTCCAGGACGCGTTCATCAGCCGCTATCTGACCGTGGGCGCCGGGGTGGGCTACCGCGGGCCCAATCGCAAGGGCTATGTCATGATCGGCCTGTATGGCAATTTCGGGGACGACTACTCGTCCGGAAACCTGCAGTTCGGCACCGGCTGGAAATTCTGACCCGCACCGCCATGAGAACCCTCGTCTGTCTCGCCGCGGGCTGCCTCTTCGCGGCCACCGCCATGGCCCAAACCGCCAAGGCGCCCCGCAATCTCGCCCTCGAACTGACCCTGATCCGGTTCAAGCCGGACTCCAAGGAACAGGTCCTCCAGGATTTCCGTCTCCCCGGCGGCGCCTCGAATGCGGTGGAAACCCTGCGCAAGGCCGGCCGGTCGGTGGACGTGCTGTATCGCGGAACGCGGGAAATTGCCCTCGAACCGAAGGCCACTGCCAAGTTTGACGCCACCGAAACGCGCCCCGTGGTGCTGGTGGGCGCGCCGGGGGCACCGATGCCGCCCGCGACCCTTTACGGGGTCACGCTGACCGTCACCGCCCGGCCGGCCGACGACGATTCCTACGTCCTTTCGTGGGAAGGTTCGCTCAACTGGTCTCCGGAGATGATGGACCGCCGGATCGGCATGCAGAACACCATGCAGTTCATCGGCAAGGCCGCCAACGCCGCCCAGAGCGCAAGCCAGCTGGCCGGCGAATCACAGGGAGTGGTCCGGCAGGCGGCCGACATCGGCCTGGCGGTCGCGGAGATGTTCAAGCCGGCCAACAGCACCGACAGCCACATCTTCGAGCTGCCGGTAGTGAAGACCTTCTCCCTGAACGGCAGCCGGGCCTGCCGCACCGGCCAGCTCATCGTCAGCACCACGGCCGCGGAAGCCGGAGTGAAGGAGCCCCAGATCATCTTCTTCCTGCTCGACACCCGGCTCGTGGAATGACCCGGTGAACTTCAGCCCACTCCAGCTCAGGCGCATTGGCCCCGTCCGACGCGGCTGGTTCGCCGCCTTGGCGCTGTTGGCGCTGGCGGCATCGCTCTCGACGCAGGCTGCCGATGCGGCCGGCAGTGCCAGCGCGCCGGTTTTGGAATCAGCCGTGCCGACCAATGTCGCCTTGGGCATCTCGGTGATCCGATTTCGGCCAAGCTCCCCGCTGTCCGAGGCGGAAATGGCGGCGAGCCCAGGTTGGCCGGAACTGCTGCGCCGGCTGACCAATCACGGGAAGGTCGAGGTGATCCACCGGGCCGTCCGAGAGCTGGTCTGCGAGCCCACCGCCCATCTCTCGTTCCGGCAGCTCGAATCCCGGCCGGCCTTTTTGCTCGAAGCCGGAAAAGCCGCGCCGCAGACGAATGCCTACGGCCTCAGCCTGGAAGCCGATCTGCGCTGGCTGCCGGCGGCCGGTCACGAGGGCGGACCCGTCATCCTGCTCAACTGGTCAGGGTCATGGCGCGGCTCGGTCCGGCTCTATTCGAAGTGGGAAGCCCTCGCCGTGCGCACGTTCAACGCCGCCCGCACGCTTCCCGGAATCACCTACGAACGGGTCGAGGAGGACGAGGACGGGTTTGTGAACACGGGCGGCACGACCGATCTCGGCGGACTGTTCCGGCGGAAAAAGAACCCGGCGAAACCGCAGGCCCCTGCCCCTTCCAAACGCACCAAGGGCGCCGCGAAGTCCAATTTGGCCGCCGCCGCGCCTGCACCTACCGGGGAGCCGGAGTATTTCAGCGATCAGGTGCCGGAGACGGTGGCGCTGAACGGAACCTGGCTCGGCGCACCCGGCGGCGTGATCGTGCAGCGGCATCCGCTCGTGGCCGAACCGGGGGCCGGCGACCTGGTGTTTGTCGTGACCGTGGAGCCCATTCGCTGACGCCCCGGCAACGCGCCTCACCCGGCAATCAGCGTCCTGTCAGCAGCAGCCACCAGCGGCGGGGTTCGTCCAGCAGCAGTTCCCGCATGAGCGCCGGCAACTGGGCCGCCTTGGGTTCCTCCAGCCGCCGGCACAGCCAGAACGCCACCCCGAACGCCACCGTCACCAGGCCGAAGTAAACGGAGTAGCGGTTCCATTCGAGCTGGCCCCACGACGTTTGCCAGCCACCAACTGCGTCGAGCAGCAGCCCCCAAAGCACGGGCGAAAGTCCCAACGTGAGCTGCCACACCACCATGAAGATCGCGAAGAAATGGTCCCGGCCGAGGGAAGGAGCCAGATGCGTCGCCAGCCGGTTGTTGGCCGCGGAAAAAACGGCATTGATCAGCCCAACTCCAATCACGAGGGGCAGCACCAGGAACTGATTCGCCGGAGCCAGCCCGGCCGCGATGCCCCACCAGCCCAGGCCGATCAGCAGGCCCGCGCCCATTGTGAAGGCCAGCAGCGGCTGGCTGCCCAAGCGGTCAAGACGCGGCCCCATGAGCCACGGCGACAGGAGCCCGCCGATGAAGGACACGGACATCAGGAGGAGGATCCGGTCATCCGGCAGCTGCGCGCCGTCCTTGAGGAACTTGACCACGAACGTCATCACGCCGCCGTAGGCCACGGACCAGGCCGCGTTCACTTCCAGCAGCCGGCGAAATGGCGGATGCGAGGCCAGCGCGAGCCAGGGCACCGGACCTTCCCCGCCGGAACTTTCCGGCGGCGGCGGGCAGTCGGGAACCCGTTTCAGGAACGGCAGGCTGACCGCACCGGCCAGGGCGGAGAACGCAAACACCGCGGCAAACCGGACCGGCGTGGGCTGGGCACCGAGCATCAGTGCGGACGAGGCAAAGGCCACGAAGCTCGCCCCGTTCATGTAGGCCTGGTCGCGGGCGAAGTGCCGGCCCCGGAGCGGCGCGGGCACCAGTTCCATGATCCACGGCAGCCACGCCGCGCTGGCGACGCCCCGGGACACATTGAAGGCCAGGAGCAGGGTCAGCAGCAGGATCAGCTGGGTGGCCCGGTCCAGAAAGCCGCCCGTCAGTGGCAGCAGGGCGACGGCAAATATCAGCACCACGCGCACTGTCCAGCCGCCCAGAATGAACCGGCGATAACCGATCCGGCCAACAAACTTGGCCGCAGGAATCTGGGTGATCACCAGCAGGGGCATCATGCCGGCCAGCAGCCCCAGCACCGTCGCGCTGGCGCCCAGCGACTTCGCGAAGAGCACCATCGGGCTGGCCAGCACAGCCTGATACGAGAGCGCATTGAACACCGCGAACACGTAGAGGTTCGCGAATCCGGGCGGCAGATCCCGGTCGGAGGCCAGGTCGGTCTGGGCGGCTTCGTTCAATGGCGGCAGTGTGCGGTTAGGGCCGGGTCCGGCCAGTCAATTGCCATCCCTTCACGGCCCAGGCATGGACAGCCACAAAGCAAAAAGCCCCGCCGGACAGCGGGGCGGGCAGCGACCGGACAACGCTCAGCGCGTCCAGTCGAAGGCGCCCTTCTTGAGGGCGTAAAGATAGCCGACAAACAGCACGCCGAGGAAGCTCACCATCCCGCCAAGGATGAGCGCGGCATTCTGGGTGAGCAGTTCCTTGTAAACCACCGCCCACGGATACATGAAGACGACCTCGATATCGAAGAGGACGAACAACAACGCCACGAGGTAGAACTTCACCGACAGGCGGGAACTGCCGGGACCTTCCGGCAACATGCCGCACTCGTAGGGAATGTCCTTGGTCTTGGTCCGCCGGCCAACCTTGCCGGCCAGCGCGGAGATCACCAGCGTGCCCCCGGCGAATCCGGCCGCCACGAGGAACAGCACCAACACGGGCAAATACTGCTGCAACTGCGATTCCATTGCGGAGGAAACCTAGGCGGGAACCCCTAGATGGCAACCGGCAATTGGGCCTCCCCGGAACCCGGCCCGCGGCGGCAGCGGGCTTGGGCGTTGCGGCGCGGCCGCCCTTCCTGCCACCGTATTTCGCGACGACCCGATGAGGCATTTTCTCGATCACCGCGCGCACCTCGGCAGCCTCCGCCAATTGGGCGTCTGGCTGCTGCTGGTCACCCCGGTGGCGGTGCTGGCGGGCTCCGCGAGCGCGCTGTTTCTCTGGTCCCTGGAGCGGGTCACCGCCCTGCGGTTGTCCGCGCCCTGGCTGCTTTATCTGCTGCCCGTGGCCGGCGTGTTGATGGTCTGGCTTTATCAGACTTGGGGCGCCACCGCGGAACGGGGAACCAACCTGTTGCTCGACGAAATCCATCAGCCCGGCGGCGGCGTGCCCGGCCTGATGGCGCCGCTGATCCTGGTCACCACGCTCATCACGCATCTGTGCGGTGGCTCGGCCGGACGCGAGGGCACCGCGGTGCAGATGGGCGGCGGTCTCGCTGCCAGCTTCATGAGCTGGTTCCGAGTCGCAGAACGTCATCGGCGCACGCTCCTGCTGGCCGGCGTGGCGGCCGGATTCGGTTCGGTGTTCGGCACCCCGCTCGCGGGCGCGGTGTTCGCCATGGAAGTCCTGACCATCGGCCGCACGCGTTACGAGGCGCTCGTTCCCTGCCTGCTCGCCGGGTTGCTCGGGGACCTGACCTGTTCAGCCTGGGGCGTGGGGCATACGCCGTATCATATCGCGTTGGTTACTCCTTCCGCCCGCTTCGGGTTCGGCCACCTGGACCTACTCCTGCTGGGCAAGGTGCTGTTCGCCGGCACGGTTTTTGGACTGGTAGCCCTGCTGTTCGCGGAGCTGACCCACGCCCTGCAACAGCAGTTCCGCCAGCGATTGAACCGCCCCTGGCTGCGCCCTGTGGTCGGCGGCTTGGCAGTTATCGGCCTCACGCTGCTGCTGGACGACCGCAGCTACCTCGGACTTGGCGTCAGCAGCCCGAATCCCGCCGACGTGACCATCGTGTCCTGTTTTCAGGCCGGCGGGGCGACGGGCTGGAGCTGGCTGGCGAAACTCGCCTTCACCGCGGTCACCCTCGGCTCCGGTTTCAAGGGCGGCGAAGTCACCCCGCTGTTCTTCATCGGTGCGGCCTTGGGGAATGCCCTCGCTGGATTGCTTGGGGCGCCGGTGGATCTGCTCGCCGGACTGGGTTTCGTGGCGGTGTTCGCCGGTGCGAGCAACACGCCGCTCGCCTGCACGCTGATGGGCATCGAGCTCTTCGGCGCAGCCCATGCGCCCTATCTCGCGGTGGCGTGCTTCGTCGCCTACCTGTTCAGCGGCCACTCGGGCATCTACTCCGCGCAACGGGTGGCCTTGCCCAAGATCCTCGCCCACGACGTCCCGGAAGGCATCACCCTCGGTGAACTCCGCCACAACCGCCCCCAGAATGATCGGACCGCAAGTCGCAAACAGGGCTGAGTATCCGCACTTTCACCGGGGATAAGGCTCAACGCCACCCAAGGAGCCACCCAAGGGGAAAAGCCTACGCTCCGGTTCTCGTTCCGCGCAGGAACCGCCCGGTGTGGCTTTCCTCACATGCGGCGATGGCTTCCGGCGGACCACTGGCCACGACCTGACCACCGGCGTCGCCGGCGTCGGGGCCGAGATCAATCACCCAGTCGGCCGACCGGATGACGTCGAGGTTGTGCTCGATCACCAGCACGGTGTGGCCGGCGTTCACGAGGCGTTGGAAGACGGCGAGCAGCACCCGCACGTCGTCGAAGTGCAGCCCGGTCGTCGGTTCGTCGAAGAGGAACAGGGTGGGCTTCGGCGATTGCGGATTGCGGACTGCGGATTGCGGATGGGTGCGGCCGAGACGTTCGAGCGTGGCTTGGCCCAGGCGTTTGGCGACGGGCTCGGGAATGACCAGCTTGGTTTCCGCCGCGGCACTTTCCGCGAGATGGCTCACGAGCTTCAGCCGCTGGCTTTCGCCGCCGCTCAGCGTGTTGATCGGCTGGCCGACGCGCAGGTAACCGAGGCCGACTTCGACCAGCAGCTTCAGCTTGGTCGCCGCCCGGTGAGCCGGCCGGTAGGTGCGGCCGAAGGACTCCAGAAACGCGACCGCGTCCTCGATGGTCGCGTCGAGCAGATCGGCGATGCTCCACTCGAAGTGGGAAGTGGGAAGCCGGAAGTCGGAAGTCGAAGCCTTCTCACCTTCACTTCGCGCCTCGCCCTTCGCACCTCGCACTTTCACCTCGAGGATGTGTTCCCGGTAGCGCCGGCCCTGGCAGGCAGGGCAGCGGATGAACACGTCGCTGAGGAACTGCATCTCGATCTTCTCGAAGCCGGCGCCGCGACAGCGTTCGCACTGGCCCTTCGCCGAATTGAAGCTGAAGGCGCTGGCCTCGAGACCACGTTCCTTGGCGGCCTCGGACGCGGCAAAGAACTCGCGGATGTCGTCAAACGCGCCGATGTAAACGCCCGGGTTGGAGCGGGGCGTGCGGCCCAGCGGGGACTGGTCCACGAGCACGACCTGGCCCAGCGCTTCCCAGCCAGTCAGCGTTGCGGAACTGAGGGCAGCGCTGGCGGCCTCGCGGGATTCGCCGTCCACTTCCTCCTCCAGCGCGGTGGCCTCACCGCTGTCGGCGAGTTTGGCCTGGAGCAACGGCAGCAGGACTTCGCGGATGAGCGTGGTCTTGCCGGAACCGCTCACGCCGCTCACGCACACGAATCGGCCAAGGGGTATCTCGACCGAGACATCGCGGAGGTTGTTCGCAACGGCGTGGGACAGGCGCAACGTAGGGCAGGCTGCCAGCCTGCCCGGCGCTTGGGCGGTGCGGTAAGGTGTGACGATGTCGGCGGCGAAGGCGGCTTCAGCATGGTGCTTTGTGGAGGGACGTTTACCAAAGCCGGCGGGCAGGCTGGCAGCCTGCCCTACGTTCACAGGCCGTCTCGTCGGCACCTCGATGCGCTTCCGGTCCGTGAGGTAGTCCGCAGTGAGCGAGCCCGTGGCGCGGGCCAGCGCGCTGGGCGGACCCTGGAAGACGATTTGGCCGCCGGTTTCGCCGTGGCCCGGCCCGAGATCCACGATCTGGTCGGCGGCGCGCATGACGCTCGATTCGTGTTCGACCACCACAACGGTGTTTCCGGCATCACGCAGCCGGTGCAGGATGCGGATGAGGCGGTCCGTGTCGCGCGGATGCAGGCCGACGCTGGGCTCATCAAGCACGAAGAGCGTGTTGGTCAGGCGCGTGCCCAGACAGGTCGTGAGATTGACGCGTTCGGTCTCGCCGCCGGACAGCGTGCGCGTGGGCCGGTCGAGCGTGAGATATCCGAGGCCGACTTCCGTCAGGTAGCACAGCCGCGTGCGGACTTCGTGCAATGCCACCGCGAGGGGATTGCGCGTTGCGGACCGCGGATCGCGGAAGTCAGCAGCGGCAGCAAGGCCATCGATCAACGCCAGCGCATCGCGGATCGGCAGGGCGTAGAAATCGGCGAGCGTCAGTGAATTCCCAATGACCAATGACGAATGACCAAGGGGCGGGTTGGCGGCGCCTCCAATCCGCATTCCACAATCCGCAGTCCGCAATCGAAACGCCAGCGAGTCGGGATTGAACCGTTTTCCGGCGCACGCCGGACAGCTCCGGTAGCTGCGGTAGCGGGAAAGCAGCACGCGGACGTGCATCTTGTAGGCCTTGCTCTCCAGCCAGCGGAAGTAGCCCTTCACGCCATACCACAGCCTGGGCCACGAGTGGTCTGGATCGTCCGGAATGTAGCCGTCGTCACCGTCCATGACCCAGCGCTGGTGTTCGGCCGAGAGTTCGCGGAAGGGCACCTGCATCGGCACGCCGCGCCTGCGGGCCGCCCGGACAAGGTCGTCCTGGCATTGCCGACCGATCTCGGTCTGCCACGGCTTGATCGCCCCCTCGGCCAGCGTCTTCGAGCGGTCCGGCAAGGCGAGGTCCAGATCAATGGTGATGATGCGGCCAAAGCCCTTGCAGGTGGGGCAGGCGCCGACGGGGTTGTTGAAGGAGAACAGCGCGGAGGTGGGCTCGCGGTAGTCGAGGTCGCAGGCCGCGCAGTGGAAACCGGCGGAGAAATGACCGAGGACCAGGGACCAACTCCCATCGGCGGCGACGGTGCGAACCGTGAGTTTGCCGCGGCCGAAGTGGTAGGCCTGCTCGCAGGCCTCCACGAACCGGGCGCGGTTTCCCGGCGCGAGCTTCACGCGGTCGGCGAGCACGGTGAGTGCGGATTGCGGATCACGGATCGCGGATTGGGCTTCGTCCACGCGCACGACGGCATCGTCGACCAACAGTCGTTGGAATCCCTGCTTGGAAAGCAACGCAAGCTGCTCCGCGACGGACAGCTTTTCCGAGAGCGGCAGCTCGAAGGCAACCAGGGCATCGCGCTCCGCCCCGGCCTGGTCATTCCGCACCTCCTCCCACACCACCTGCGGCGGCTCCCGGCGGACCGGCCGGGCACACTTCGCGCAGTGCAGCTGGGCGACATGCGGCCACAGCACCTTCAGGTAATCGCAGATCTCCGTCATCGTGCCGACGGTGCTGCGGGTCGTGCGGACAGCGTTGCGCTGCTCGATGGCGATTGCCGGCGGGATGTTCTCGATGCGGTCCACCGCGGGCTTGTCCATGCGATCGAAGAACTGCCGCGCATACGGCGTGAACGTTTCGATGTAACGCCGCTGCCCCTCTGCGTAGAGCGTCTCGAAGGCCAGCGAGCTTTTGCCGGAGCCGCTCAGGCCGGTGATGACGATGAGTTTGCCCAGCGGCAATTCGAGGTCGAAACCCTTGAGGTTGTTTTGCCGGACGTTGACGAGGCGGATGCAGGCCGGAGCGGGCGGTTTGCCGGCCGGGACAGCAGCCGGGGCCGGCTCGGGGGAAACGGATTTGCGGACCGGACGCGCCATGAGCGGGCGACAGTAGGTTCGACCCTCGGGGCGTCAACGCGGCGACAATCCGGCTTTCGGACCCGCCGACGAACGGACATCCTCGGGCGATGAAACCGCGCGTGGCACAACTCGATGAGCTTCCGGTCCAGGCCTGCCCTTGCGGCGAAACGCGGCGCGCCTTCACCGGGCTGCCGAACGCGGTCGCCTCGGTGCACCTCGTGGACATCCGGGCCGATGCGTCCCGCCATCACCATCAGCGCACCACGGAGATTTACCTCGTGCTCGAAGGCACCGGCTCGATCGAGGTGGACGGCGAACTGTTTCCGGTGAGGCCCCTCTCGGCCGTTTACATTCCGCCCGGTTGCCGGCATCGGGCAATCGGCACGCTGCGCCTCATCAACCTGGTCGTGCCTGCGTTCGATCCGGCCGACGAGTGGGTCGAGGCCGGCACCTGACGCGGGCGTTCACCACCACGCGTAATTGGGATCCGGCGCCGGGCCGGAGTAATTCCACTGCGAGGCCTCCTTGGGGAAGCGGAAGAACGCCGTGTGGCCATCTCCGAACAGGACGTTGAAGCGGTAGTCGTTCTTGTAGTTGTGCCACTGGCTGGCGGCATCGCCCTTGTCGCGGTCCGCCCACCAGGGCCAGTCGCCCTGGATAAGCTTGTTGGAGGGGCTCTTGGCGATTTCGCTGGTCTTGATCGGCTTGCCTTCGGGCGCGGTGGGATTGTCGGAGTCACCAGTGACGTGCTTCACCCGCAGCGTTTCGACGGACCAGACGGTGAGGTAGCTGTTGCCCCACGCGTCATAGCAGGATTTCACCTTCTTCGGGAGCAACCCGGACTTGTAATGCAGCGCGTCGCCCTTGTCGGCCGGACAGTGAAACGTCTCCTTGGCCGGCACGTATCGGTTCAGCGGCCGGTTGGTTTCGCCGGTCAGGCCCCCGTGGAGGTCCACCACGCCCTTCTTGCCGCCGAGCGTGCCCCATTCGTTGTAAACGGGGTAGTTGTCCCGGTTGTCATCGGCATACATGTGCAGGCCGAGCCCCATCTGCCGCTGGTTGCTGTTGCAGCGGATGGTGAGGGCCTTGGCCTTGGCCCGTCCCAACGCCGGCAGCAGCATTCCGGCAAGGATGGCGATGATGGCGATCACCACCAGCAGTTCGATCAGCGTGAAGCCGCCGGCGACTGACCGGCGGAAATGGGGCGAGTTCATGGGAGCGCGGGAACGGTTGGGAGATGCCCGAAGCGTTCCCCGCGGTCAATGAATGTCCCGGGTAAGGAAGGGAATTCCGAGCTGCGATTCATCGCAGTCTGTCCCGCACTGGAACCAAACCCGGTGGCCGCGCCGCGATCGTCTGCCCCCCTCCGCCGACGGTTATGGAGCGGGTGAAGGGAATCGAACCCTCGTGTTTATTATCAGAGCGGCTTTGTTCGAGAATTGCGTGATTCGCGGTCCAAAATAAGGCGAAGCGCCACCATTCCAAGCCACCGGATGGACTTATCTCGAACTCCTAAGCACCGGGCACCACACCGTGGCACAATCATCGTGGAGGAGCCGAACCTGTCCCTGCTTCTGACCCACAGAGCACGGCAGTGCATGCGTGCTCAGCCTGCTCGCGGCGTCGGCATTCATCGGCCATCGCCGGGGTGGCGGTGGTTCGTCACCGGACATCCCACCCTCATTCCGCAGCCTTCAGCTCTGAAAGGTCGCTGGCCCCGAGGGGCCGGTCGAACAGAAGGGTCCGGCCGATCAGTCCGCGGTAGTAGGCGTTGTGGAAGTAGAACAGTTCCGCGCCAAGGATGACGGACGGGGAGATCCCGGCTGGGGAGGCGAACTTCTTGGTAGTGCCTTCCTGCACTTGTCTTGAGTCGAGGTACAGCCGGACCCGCCACCTTTGATCAGTCGTCGGCTCGCCGGTCATCGCCACCTGATACCAGCGACCGGCCTCGAGCGAGACCTCGGTCGCGGTAAAACGGTCGTTATTGTCGAGTGATGCCTGCAACTGATACGGCGCCGTCTGCCCCACCAGTCGCAGTACCAGGCGGCGGGCTCCTATCCCGACAATGTCCCCGTAGCCATCGTGTTCGGCCTTCCCCATAGCGGCGGCCGGCTTCACCCACGAGACAATCGTGAAGCCCTTGAGGACGAATCCATCCCCGCCATGGTGCCCCGCCACGGCCACGGGAACCGTGGCGCGTCCCTTGTAGCCCGGGTGCCTCAGGTATGCTGAGTCCAACCCGCCGGCCTTCGGGTAGATACCCTTGTCTCCGACAATGTCCGTAAACTTAAGGGCAGGCCGCCCCTCGTCGGTGACCCAAACCACGTTCGCCAGTTCCAGCACCCCTAACGGGCCTCCGGCGAAGTCGAGGGTGTGCAAGCCACGCCCTTCCACCATCCGGTAGTCCATGATCGCGCCATGTGGTGAAGGAGACGTTTTCGCGGCGACCGTGTTTACCGCGGAGGCGACGCCGTCGGGCAAACGGTCACCGGGCTTCAACAACCGAAACTCGGCGTCCGCAAAGAGAGCATTTCCTGTCCCGCCATTGCCGAATCCGAGGGTAAGGGTCTTGACGCCGGCAGGCAGGTCGAACACCAAGCCGCTTTGCCTCCAGCCAAACGTGCCGGCGCCGACAAAATGTTGCAGCGCCATCAGCGATTTACCGGCCTTGTCGGCTGCGGTCAGTTCGATGCGCCCACCCGGGCCGATCAAGTTGTCGCCCATCGCCTTCACCGAAAGCAGGTAGCGTCCAGCCACGAGACCGTCGGCGGGCACGGGCAACGGGGCCGCCCCGAAGGCCAGTGGGCCGAGCTTCATGGCATGACCGCTGTCAATGCCGGTCGGCTTGGCCACCTCATAGGTGGGACGCCGATTGTGGCCAGACATGAACGGTACCCGGCCGTAGATCCAGGATTCGCTCAGGGCCGCGAACTGCGAGAAGGTGGTCTTCGGCCACTCGGCAAAGATGTAGTGATGGTCGGAATCAAACATCGGGCTGTCCACCGTCCTGGCCTCGTGGAACAGCTTCGAGGCCTCCGCGGCCGGGTATCCCGTGTAGCGGTAGCGCACCGACACCTTTTGGGCGGGCTTGATCGTCTCCCGCGGGAAGGCGACCCCGGTGTCGTAGAAGGCGGCGCAGACGGCTGTGTTGACCTTCCGCCCGCCCGTGTCGGGCGTCTGGTACTCCACAGCCGGGCAGACCGGGACCGGGTCGTTGTGACGCCCGTACCAGACCCGGAGCCCATCGGCCATACCCAGGTCCTCTTGGACCCCGGGGTCCACCGGATAGACTGGTCGCCGCTGCAGGGTCCCGTCGGCCTTGCGGAAGACTAGGTACTGCCAGTTGAAGGGGTCGAGCGGGGTGTGGTGTTCGAAATCCAGGCCGTTGCGGAAATCGAACGACTCCCCGGGTAACACCTCCAGTTCGCTCTCGATGTCGTAGGTATAGACGGAACGTCGGGCGTCCCATCCCACGGTCATTCGGGACCGGGTGCCGAACCGGTTCTTCTCATGCCGACCCACCCACGAGGCGACCAGATGCTGGCCTCCTCCATCCACTTTCAGGTCGGCTGTGTCGTTTTTCGCTTCCGCATAGGCGCCCTGGGCCTGCACATCCCAATGGCTGTTGAATCCGAGCAGCGGCCGGACCCCGGGCTGGAGTTTCACGCTGTTGATGAAGGTCGAGTCCGGGTGGGGCAGCAGCAGAATCGGCTCGTCACCGTCGAACACCCACTGGCGTCCACCGATCCATTGCCGAACCCGGAAGTTCGGCGAATGGGCCGGTACTTCCCCAACCTTCGCCGAGCCGAGCGGGGCCACAGAGACCTTCGAGAACTCAACCTTCGAGCCACTGTTGACACCGATCCCAATCTTGCCTGCGGCGAGGGGGGTGGGGTCGAGGAATGAAAGGACCTGCCGTCCATCGAGCATGATGGTGACGCGGTTCGCCTGAACGCGGGCTGAGAGCGCGAGCGGAGTGTTACTTCGTATTTTCACTGGAATACTGCGCACGTAGCCGCCGGCCGGAAACTTGACCAACGCCACCTCGCCGAGCGTGGCGGACACCTGGACGCGGTATCCGGACGTTTCCCCGGCGCGCAGCAGCAACCCGGCATCCCAGCCCTGGTCGTCGACCGTCTTGTCGGGCCACACTGACCAGGACTCTCCGAAGAACGACTTGAGCTTCCTTGGTTCTCGAACGGTAATTGTCGCCGATACCTCGACATCCGCTGGAGTCGTCTCCGATTGGAGATACGACCATTTTCGGGCGGTCAGGGTGGCTGTGTCCCCAGCGACGGTCGCCTCCTTCCAGTCCAAAGGAATGCGGCTCCAGCCAGACACTCCGGTCGGTGACTCAGCTGCATAGAGGCCGAAGAGGTGTGACACCAGCACGACCATGGCGCCGTTGCAGCGGACAAATGACGCCAGGCGATACCGCGCTCGCTGGAATGCGTCGGCCTCGGTGTGCATGGAGTTCTGCCAGCGCGTGCGCCTGAAGTTGTCGAGGGTGAAGTTCATGGTCGTAATGGGAATGGGCTCGTTGTGTCCGCTTCAATGGGGAACATTGCCGCAAGGTGACCTGCTCGTTTGTCCACCGCCTTCCAGACCCGCAGAGTGCGCACCAGCGGTCCGGATCCGAACTGCCCGAGTGCGAACGTCCGCTTTCTGCCAACGTCCAGTGGATGGTTCAGCACCGTGTCGATCCGCAGCTCTCGATCCACCCACACTCGCAATTGTTGTCCCCTCTTTTCGACCCGCAGTACGTGTTCCCCTCGATCAGGGACGGGTCTTGGATCTTGAACCAGCAGGGTTAAACCTGTCGGATACAGGCTGTCGACGGCGATTCCATTCGGATAGGTGGGCGCCGCGAAAACGACACGATATCCCTCGAAGCAGTCGCCATCGACGGCCATCTGGAGCGACCACTTCTTTTCAGCGGCGATCCCCACCTCGATGGCCATGTCACCGCCGACCGATTCAGTCCAACGCGTAACGATGAGGCCGTGGACTCCGAAGGACTCTCGTTGAGGTGCAAATCGCAATCCCCCATTGCCCAAACGGATTCCTTGAGGAGCGGGACGGATCCTCCGATTGGCTGTATGCAGGCTGGGGGAATCACAGAAAACGGTCTGCAACTGAGTCGGCAGCCCGGTCGCGGCGCTGAAATCCAGATCGCAGATCGGCATCCAGGCTTGTACGCCATGGAGGTCGGCAGTGCTGGTCTCGCCCGCAACCACTTCGATGCGATCACCTCCGTCGGCCCACCGTACCTGCCCCTTCTCAACACGTACCCGCGACTCGACCGGTGCCGCGACCAGGTCGAAAGTAGTCCCTAGCGCACTTAATTGCGCATGGGGCGTCTGGAAGACCAGTGGCCGGCCTGACGGCTGTTCGGCCACGACACATCGCACCACACCCCTTCTCACCTGGAAGGTCCGTGGGTCCTCCGGTCGTGGTACCGCCAATTCGGTCGACCCCGCTAAATGAACGCTGGTCCCGTCGGATAATCGAAGTTCCGCCGAGGCGTCATCACTTGCCGTTCGGATGCGTTCCCCAGGCTTCACGCTGTTCCCCTGGGTGGCTGGAATCCATCGATCGTCCCAGACAATCTCGACGACACCTCGCGTGGAGACGACAATCGGCTTCAGCCCATACTCCCGGGCGTTCCACGCAAAAACGAGGCCCGACGCAACCAACACGGCGAGTGCGGCAAAAACGACAGCCAATCTTTGGCGACCTGTCCACGAAAGTTTGTCCCGACCGATGAAAGGGTCAATGGCCTCGCGTTCGACGGAGGCTACCACTGCGCTACGGATCTCCTGCTCAAAGACATTGGCCTCGACAAAGGCGCGGAGATGATCGGGATGGCCCTTCAGCCATGCCAGCAACGCCGCGCTTTCCTCGGTGGAAAGGGAGTCATCCAGATAGGCCTCGATCCAGTGACGTGGGTCGTTCATGAGCTTTGCCTGTCGACCCTCAACCGCTGTTCGACACAGACGCGGAGTTGCTCACGGATGCGCTGCAGGGCCATCCGTACCGCAGCGGCGCTGCCGCCGATTCTATCGGCGATTTCCCCTGAGTTGAGTTGCTCGAAATAACGAAGACGAACCATCTGTCGCGGGCGGGAAGGCAGGCCTTCAAGGCAATCCTCCAGAGCGGCTGATCGCTCGGAAGCTACGGCTGCCGTTTCGGCCCAGAGTTCCGTGAATTGTTCCAGCAACTCGCTGTCGAAGCAGACCCGGCTACGTGCAGCGTCCCGATTGACTCCCCGCACCTGGAACTGAGCGACACCCAGGGCCCAGGCGAGAAACGGCCGGCGCCCATCGTATTCTGTAAACCGGCGGAATAAAACCAGAGCCGTCACCTGCGCGACATCCTGAGCCAAAGCGGTGTCCCGGACCGTCGCGTGGATGTAGTGGACCACAGCCCGCTGGGATTCGGCCCAAAGCCGCAGGAAGCGCTCTTGCTCTGATTCACTCAGCATCGTCGCCTAGTATTGCCATCAGAGGGACCAAGTGTAACAGCCATAATGGCACAATGGCCATGAGCGTAGAATGTGAGTGCGCTTCGTTCTTCGACAGTCTTCACCAGGAGCGCCGTTCTCATGTCCTCGACCAACTGAATCGGGAGTTGGTGCTGCGAAACAAGGTGTCGATGCCCGATCTCCTGCGGAACTTTCCGCACTTGAAGGGGGTCCCCGTCTTCGCGGTCGACGGCCATCATGTCGAGCATGCCGTTCATTCCCCCGACGATCCCAAGGGGGAGAAGGTCTCCGCCAACAATCTGTACCTCCTCTGCCTTCACACAGGGTTCATGTGTAACTTTGGCGTCGTCCAAGGCGACGGTCGACATGGACACGAATTGCCCGTGTTTCGGGGCCGCCTTGAGAGACAACTCTCCGGGTACAAGGCTCGCAGGGGACAGCATCCCCCGATCTTCATCGGAGATCCCGCCTTCGTGGACAAAGTCTTTTGGACCCGTATGGCGATGACGAAGGTGAGTGCGAGGTTCATCACGCGCACCAAGGCCAACATGAAGCCCATCGTGTACAACAGCATGGCGTGGGACACGACGGATCCGGTCAATGACGGGGTCGAGGCCGACGAGTTTGTGGGCATTGATGGTGCCATGGCCATGCGAAGGGTTCGGTATCGGGATCCGGAGACGGGGACCCGCTACGAGTTCCTGACGTCGGTGGACGATTTTCCACCCGGACTCATCGCGCTGCTCTACCTGGCTCGATGGAGGATCGAGAAGGTATTCGATACGACGAAGAACAAGCTGGAAGAGACCAAGGGGTGGGCGGTGGGTGCGACCGCCCAGGACATTCGGGCCCACCTCGTCGCCCTGACACACAACCTGCTGCTGCTATTCCGGGAGACCCTGGGACGGGAGCACGGCATCAAGGAGGAAAAGGTGGAGCGGAAGCACGCCGAGCAACTGCGTGAGCGAGAGGAGAAGGCCGCGGCGTCGGGACGCCACGTGGCGCCGGCACAGAAGCTCTTGCCTGCTGTGATCCAATTGACGGCGCAGTTCGTGCGGGCCGTTCGAAATGGAATTCTTGGTCAAGTGCGCCTGAAGGACGTCCTGGGTAGTTTGAGGATGGCTATGTTCGCCTACCTTTGATGCCGGGTGGACACCGTTGATGGAAAGGCAATGGGGTCACATTTAAACATTGAATATTTAGGTGTGGAGATATTTAATGTTTAGATGTAATCTCTTTGCACCTCCTGCTCAGTAGCGGATGCGAATCCGTTCCGGGGTGGTGCTTTCGAGCTTCAGCTCGGATTGGGTGGGGGCCTGTAGCTTCAGGAACAGGGCCGATTCGGACTGGGCCGGAAGATCGAGGATCCGGTGATAGGGGTCG
>CAIWAH010000390.1 GCA_903910585.1 uncultured Verrucomicrobiota bacterium | reverse complement strand
CGAAGCCGCCGGCGGCACCTGTTTCTTCTTCGAGAGCGGCGCCCAGTCCGAATTGTTCAACTCCGCCGGGCGCGGTTCCTTGTCCGGATCCACGCCGGCGTCACGCATGACTTTCTGGATTGCCGCCGTCGTTTCGAACGACGGCTTGAAGTTCCCCGGACGATAACCTTCCGCGAGCAACAATGGCGTCCAACCGTATTTGTTCTCGCGATTCCAGATCTCAATCTTCGCGCCGCGATCCGCGAGGAACTGCACCACCTTCGGCAGATTCTTCAGCGCGGCGCCGTGCATTGCTGTCTCGCCGTTCGCGTCCACGGCGTTGATGTCCGCGCCGAGACTCAGGAGCAATTGCGCGGCTTCCAGCACCTCGGGCTCCTCGCCCGCGAGTTCAGTGGCCTGATCCGAGCCCACATGAATCCCACACCCCGCGATCAACGGCGTCGTCTGCTCCGCGTTCGCAATCGACGGGTCAGCGCCCAGTTCCAGCAGCAATTTCATGTAGGGCAGATCCGCCGTGGCCGAAGCCATCAAGAACGGCGTCGCACCCTTCGTCGTGAACTTGCCGATGCCGCCGCTTCCGCGCGTGAGGCGCAGGTTGACATCCGCGCCACGCTTCACCAGTTCCCGGACGAACTGAAGACTGTTCAACCCCTGCAGCTCCGGTGGTGGCGGCATGCCGCGATCCTCGCCCCGCGGCGGCTTTCGCACCCAGGTCATCACGTGCAGCGGCGCGAACCCGGAACGCTGATCGTTCGGGTCGGCACCCGCCGCGACCAACGCCAGCGCCAATTCATAGTGTCCATTCTCCACGGCGAGAATGAGCGCGCTCGTTCCGTTCGCCGGCGATTTCCCGCCCGGCCGCCGCCCCTGCGTCACGTCGTTCACATCCACGCCAGCCTTCAACAGCACTCGCACCACCGGCAGATGTCCCGCGCGCGCCGCGAAGAACATCGGCGTGAACCCCGAGTCCGGCAGCGTCGCGCGAATGTCCGCCCCGGCCTGGATCAGCATCTCGACCACCTCGGTGTTGCCCTCCGCCGCGGCCCACATCAGCGCCGTCTGCCCGCGACGTTCCTTCGCGTTCACGTTTGCCCCGCGCTTGATCAGCGCCGCCACCGGACCGGGCTTCCCGGTGCGCGCCGCCGTCATCAACACCGTCTCGCCCCCGCGCAGAGTCGTATTCGGATCGGCCCCGTTCGCCAGCAGCAACTCGACGATGGCCGCGCTCCCGTTCTGACAAGCCAGCGACAGCGGCGTGACGCCATAGTGATTCGTCACGGTGACATCCGCCTTGGCCTCGACGAGCAGCCGGGCCGTCTCGACATCATCCCGATACGCCGCCCAGTGCAACGCCGTCATGCCATCCTCCTGCGCCGCGTTCACATCGACGCGTTGTTTGAGGAGTATGCGGAGGGAGGCGCGGTCGGATCTTTCCGCGAGATCAGCCAGTGGCGAAACGCCGGCAACCATCGCTTGAGCAAAAACAAAGATGCCCAGTGCGACAAATGCGGAGCGCGGCTGTGTGCGCAGCTCGAACCGCAGCAAGCCGACCTTGAACCAATGGTTCCGCCATCGCACTGTCCGCCGCCCCGAAGGGGCACCCGCAAACCAGCCCAGGGCAACGCCCTGGGAAATCATAACCGCCACACCCGCAAGCCCTGAAAGGGCGGCGCAATTCCATCGCAACATGTCTCGCCCTTTCAGGGCTTGGGAACAAATGCCACACCATTCACCTGGGGCGTTGCCCCAGGCTGGTTTGTCTTGCCCCTTCGGGGCGCGCCGATACGGCGGCGCCCCATTCACCACGCCGCCGATACCTCTCGTCTCAATCCCACACATACCGTTCATCAAATTCGATTCCGTGTTTGTTGAACAATGCCCGCAACTCATCCTGAAACGTCATCTTGTGATGGTGCCTCTCCTGATCGGCGATGTAACCGGTCACCGACTCCACACTCGACTGGCTTACGGAAAACGCCGCGTATCCCGCCTGCCAACTGAATTGCGGATTGCGCGGACCGTCCGACTTCATCCACTTCGAACTCCCCTTCTTTACCTCCTCAACCACCTTGGCGAGCGCGCAGTTCTTCGATAGCGCAAACAGGGCGTGCACATGATCCTCCACGCCACCGATGATGAGCGCCGGGCTCTCCATCTGCTGGAAGATGCCCGCCTGATACGCCCAGAGCGCCTCGCGATGCTCGTTGGGAATCCAAGGTTCCCGATGCTTCGTGCTGTAGACAAGGTGGACGAGGTTCTTGACGAGGGATTGGGACATGCTTGGTTGTTTTTCAGACCGAGGATTCCCGCGCACCGAAGGTGCAACGACAAACCAGCCCGGCGTAACGTGCCGGGTGAACGATCGGCAGATTCGTGAGCCCTGAAAGGGCGACACAAACATGGGGCGATTGTTCCGCCCTTTCAGGGCTTGTCTTCATTTGAATTCGTTAACCCAGGGCGTTGCCCTGGGCTGATTTGCGGTTGCCCCTTCGGGGCGACGTCTGCTTGGATCTGATGAATTCTCTGGTTCTTCATCTGAACGTCAAATCGCCACCGGCTCAAACACCTCGTTTGCCTTGCCGTTGCTGTCCGCGAACTGGTCGAGGTTCACGCCGACCTTGTCGAGCAGGGTCAGGTGCAGGTTCGCGAGCGGCGTGGGCTTTGCATACTTGATGTGGCGGTTGCCTTTCAGGCCGGTCGATTTGCCGCCAGCGAGGATGATCGGCAAGTTCGAGTGGTCGTGGATGTTCGGGTTGCCGATGCCGCTGCCGTAGAGGATCAGCGAGTGATCGAGCAACGTGCCTTCGCCTTCCGGCGTGGCCTTGAGCTTCGCGAGATACTCGGCGAAGAGCGAGACGTGGAAGGCGTTGATCTTCGACATGCGCTCGATCTTCGCCGGGTCGTTGCCGTGATGCGAAAGCGGGTGATGCGGATCGGGCACGCCTATCTCCGGATAGGTGCGATTGCTCGTCTCGCGCGCGAGCTGGAAGGTGATGACGCGCGTGACGTCGCCCTGCATGGCGAGCACCTGGAGATCGAACATCAACCGCGCGTGATCGGCATAGGCCGCAGGCACGCCGACGGGGCGTTCGAGATCGCGCACGGGATGATCCGCCGCGTCGACCTCGGCCTTCTGGATGCGCCGCTCCACTTCGCGCACGGTGTCGAGATACTGGCCGACCTTGGCGCGATCGCCGGGACCGAGATTGCGTTGCAGGCGGCTGAGGTCATCGGTGAAGGCGTCGAGCAGGCTGGCCTTCTTGCGCAGCGCAGCGCGTCGCTCGGCGATGGTGCCGCCTTCGCCGAACAGGCTCTCGAACACGATGCGCGGATGCGCCTCCGCCGGCAGCGGCGTGGTGGGCGACGACCACGAGAGGTTGTTCTGATAAACGCACGCGTAACCGTTGTCGCACTGGCCGACGACTTGAAGAAGATCCATCGCGAGTTCGAGCGAGGGAAGCTGCGTCGCCTGTCCGATATGCTTCGCCGCGACCTGATCGACGGTGGTGCCGAGATAGTAATCGGTGCTCTCGGTGAGCTTGGCCTTGGCGGCGCTGAGGAAGGACGAGTTCGACGTGGCGTGGCTGCCGGGATACGCGCTCAACAATTCCATGTTGGAAACCACCGACACCTGTTCCTTCACCGGCGCGAGCGACGCGAGGATGGGCGAGAGCTCGTCCAGCGTGTCGCCGGGGGGAAACCACCGGCTCTGGTCGCAGCCCATCGGCATGAAAACGAATCCGAGCCGGCGCACGGGCTTGAGCGGCGTCTTCGCCCAGGCGGTCGAGGCCGGTATCATCGCGTCGAGCAACGGCAGCGCGAGCGTGGCGCCAACGCCGCGCAGGAACGTGCGGCGTGGGAGGGCTTTCTGGGTGATGACGTTCATGGCGATTTCCTCATGGTAAACGGTGGGCTCTTCGCGAGGCCGACGATGATCGACGATAGACGGTAGTTATCCTTCGCCGCATCACGAACAATCTTTCGCACCGCCGGGGCATCGTAATGTTCGACGCCGCGGCCGAGGGCGAACGTCAGCAAATTTTCGGTCAATGCGGAGGCGAATAGTTCCGGGCGCTTCAGCAAACCTGCCTCCAATCCAGCCACGCCGTCGAACGCGCTGCCGTCCGGCAATCCGCCCGCGGCGTCCACTGGCTTGCCTTCCTCCAACGTGCGCCAGCGGCCGACGGCGTCGAAGTTCTCCAGCGCGAAGCCCGGCGGATCGATCAGGTTGTGACAGCTCGCACACTGCACGTTGGCGCGATGCTCGGCGAGACGCTCGCGCACGGAGAGATTCGCCGCGATGGTGTTCTCCTTCAGGTTCGGGACGTTCGGCGGCGGAGGCGACGGCGGCAGACCGAGCAGGTTGTCGAGAATCCATTTCCCGCGCAGCACCGGCGACGTTCGCGTGGCGTAAGACGTCACCGTGAGCACGCTGCCTTGCCGGAGCAACCCGCCGCGGACGCTGTCGCGATCGAGCGCGACGCGCCGGAACTGGCTGCCGTGGACATTGGGAATGCCGTAGTGGCGCGCGAGCCGTTCATTCAGGAACGTGTAATCGGCCTTGAGCAGGGCGAGCACGCTGCGGTCTTCGCGCAGCACAGTTTCGAAGTGCAGCTCGGTCTCGCGCCGGAAGGCCTGACGCAGATTATCGTCGAAGTCCGGGAACAGCCGCAGGTCGGGCGTCACGGAATCGAGGTTGCGCAGGTGGAGCCACTGATCCCCGAAGTTTCTCACCAGGTTCAGTGCCCGGTCATCGGCCAGCATCCGGCGAACCTGCCTCTCCAGGACGCGCGGCCGATGCAAGTCGCCTCGCTCGGCCACCGTCAGCAACTCGTCGTCGGGAATGCTGCTCCAGAGGAAAAACGAAAGGCGGGAGGCGAGGTTGAGGTCGCTGATACGGTAGGCGCGGGGTGCACGGAAGCCTTCGGGATCACGTTCCACCCGGAACAAAAACTCCGGGTTTACCAGAATGGCGCCGACTCCCGCCTCGATCCCCGCCTCGAATCCCTCCGCCGCGCTGGCCTCGCGGAAAAACCTCATCGGAGTAGTGAGATCGGCGTCGGAAACGGGGCGCCGGAAAGCTCTCCGCATCAGCCTGCCGAAAACCTGCTCTGGCGCAGGGGTTGCATGATTTCGGTCCGACGAGGCGGGGCCGAATATCAGCCGTCGGCTGGGTGTGTCACCAGGGCCGGTCGGGCTGTATGGTCCGTTGATCGAAACCTGATAGATGGCGGGGCCCAACCGGGGATGCCGGTGCATGTTGAAACGGGCACGGTAGGGCTCGCGCTTGGTGTCCAGAAGGGAAGACGGATTCTTCAGGAACGTGACGCCGACCTGCCGCGGGCCGGCGCTGACCGGCACCCGCAGCTTCAGGTTCGCATCCACTGTTCCGAAGTCGCGGTCTGCGGGCGGCGCCACCATGAATGTCCCTACCTGAACCCGATCGATCAGCACCACCAGTTCGTGCGGTTCGCGCAACCCCTCCACTTCCTCGTTGCGGTCACGCGTCAGCCGGATCTGGAATTCATAATCGGCATCTACTGGGAAGGTGTAGTTGAACTGGGCGCCGCCGCGCGTTCCCGGGGGGAGTCCGTCCACGTGGTCTTCCTGGGTCAGGTCGGGGGGCAGCCGGAAGGTTTCACCGCCGGGAGTCCGTCGGGGCGCCCCGACGGCCATGCGGCTAATGACCTCCGCAGCCGACACGTAGCGGCTCAGCAGCGTCGGCGACAGGTCGCCCACGGTCACGTTGTCAAACCCCCGGCTCGATTCGTCCTTGGGCAGCAATGCCGCGGCGTCAATGTCAACCGCCAGCAGGTCGCTGATGGCGTTCTGGTATTCGGAACGGTTCAGACGGCGAAAGGATTCAGTCCGCCCCGGCTCGGGTTTCTTCCGGGCCAGGGCATCCAGAGTTTCGGTGAGCGACTTCAGCGTCGCCTCGTATTCGACCTCAGTTGGCCTCCGCTTGCGGTCGGTGGGCGGCATCTGCCGTGTGGACAGGCGACGGATGACCGTTTCCCAGGCCGCGGTGTGCGGCGGCACCTCATCGGCCAGCAACTGGGCCAGGTTCAGGCCACCCTTGGAAACGTCCGCGTCATGACACTCCACGCAATGGGTGTGGAGCATTCCCTTCACGCGCGCATTCACCCCGGCGGCCCACGCGGAACCGGTCACGAAGACGGACAACCCGAGGATGGCCACCGTGCGGAAGCGCGGAACGGTGCGGATCGGTGAGATGGAGCCGGGCGGTATCACGGCACAAAGAGGAATTCGTTGGCATTGAACAACGCCCGGCAAAGGACTGCCAGCCCATGTTCGCCAATCACGGCAGCAGCGTCGGCCAGTTCGACGTCGAGGGCGTCACGGTTCACCGCAAGCTGGTAAGCTCGCCGGGCCTGGAGGTGGGGATCCGGTCCCACCTCCCGTTGAATCCGTGCGGCGAATGCCGCTGCCTGTTCGATGGTGAAGCGGCTGTTGAAAAGGTTCAGTGCCTGGATTGGCGTGGTGCTTTCGCGACGGTGCGCGGTGCTTTGACCGGCATCCGGGCAGTCGAACGCGCCGAAGACCGCCTCGCGTTCGCGCCGGACCTTGTGCGCGTAGATCATTCGGCGCAGACCGTCGTCGCTGAAGGATTCGACCGGCTGGAATCCGCTCAGGCCGCCGCGCTGGTTGAACAGGTCGAAGCCGCGGCCATACATCGTCAGATTCAGATTCCCGCTGACGGCCAGCATCGCATCGCGGATCGGCTCGGAGTCGAGGCGACGGGAGGGGAAGCGCCAGAGCAGGCGGACGTCGGCATCTTTCGCTTGGGCGAAGGAGTATTCAGTATCCAGTGAGTCAGTCTTCAGTTTCTCCGCGCCGCGCCCGCCAGACTGATCACTGATCACTGAATACAGATCACTCGCCTTGGAGCTCTGCCGATACGTCGCCGAGAGCACGATGAGCCGGTGCATCTGTTTCACCGACCAGCCGGAGCGGACGAACTCCGATGCCAGCCAATCGAGCAGTTCGGGATGTGACGGCTTGCCGCCGTTGCGCCCGAAGTCGCTCGGCGTGTCCACGAGGCCGGTGCCGAAGTGTCCCTGCCAGATGCGGTTCACCATCACGCGGGCGGTGAGCGGGTTGTCAGGGCTGGCGATCCAGTCGGCGAGGGCGTGACGTCGGTCCTGTTCGGCGGTTTCGCGGGTGAGTTTCTTTGAGCCGAGCACGCTCAGCACCGCTGGCAGCACTTCGTCCCTGGGCTGCTCCGGATCGCCGCGATGCAGCAGGTGAATCTCGTCCGGTGTGCGAAACTTCCCGGCGAAGGCCAAGCGGCTCTCTTCCGAGGCGCGAATCCGGCCTTCGAGCGATTTCTTATCGTCCAGCAACTGCGTGGCCTCTCGCACCTCCTCGGGTTTCAGGCCGGCCAGGGTGATCTGCGCTGCCTTGTCGCCCGACGACTTCGTCGCGCGATCGGACGCATCCGCCACGACCCTCCATTCGCCCCCTGCGCCCGCCACTTCGATGACGTAATTGGTCGCGAGCCGGTCCGTGAATTCGCCTTTGCGGTCCCGGCTCCAGACCACGCGGTCAACGGTCCGTTCCTCAGGAAACTCCAGCATCACCCAGCCGCCGCCGTGCTCGGAGGACATCCAGCTGCGTGAGTTGCCGTATTCGCCGTCGTTTACGAACCTCAGCTCGTGCCGGTCCGCCACGATCGTGTCGCCTGAGGAGGTCGCGGTGGTGCCCGCGCTGGCCAACGCGACGTTCGCGCCGTTGGTGTCGAACACCTCCAGCTCGTCCACGCAGGGTTCCAGATTGTTGGTGGCGCGGACCGTGAACCGCACGCGCTTTGCCTTCACCGGCGGAAACCGGTCTGTGTTCAGGCGGGCGTTCACGGCCGGCCGGGGTGGGGGCACTTCAACGAGGGGGCTCAGGCTTTCGGGCGACGGGCCGGCTTCCAGCGTATAGGCCGTCGCAAGCCGATCGCTGAAGACACCTTCGCGGTCGCGGCTCCAGACGATCTTTGCGATGCGGGTTGGCTGCGGCAGCTCGAACTGCACCCAGCCGCGTCCCGCTGTCTCCGACATCCAGCTTCGGCCATTGCCATAGCGGCCGTCGTTGAGGTGTTCCAGCCGGTGGCTGTCCGAAGTGCGGCTGCCCGACGCGGTGACCTTCGTGCCGAGACTGGCGAGGGCGACGTTCCGCGGGGGCACTTCATCCGTGAAGATTTCGAACTCGTCCACGCACGGTTCGATGAGGCCGAGCGTGGGATGCTGATTGGCGTCGTGGATGGTGAAGCGGACGAACTTCGCCGTGACCGGGGCGAAGGTCTCGACGTTCTCCCGGGCGCTGGTGACGCGCGGGGCCCTCGAACTAGGGCGGGCCAGTGGCACGAACCTGACCAGAGCGCGGTCGAGCTGCGCGATGCGAGCCTTGAGCGCCGCTTCCTCATGGCGGTGCATTTCTGTCTCCGGCGTGCGCATTTCGCGGTCCTCGTATTCCACACCGGCGACGAAGGCCTGCATCGCGTAGTAATCGCGCGCTCTGATGGGATCAAACTTGTGGTCGTGGCAGCGCGCGCAACCAACGCTCAGACCGAGGAAGGTCTGCCCGATGTTCACCACGATTTCGTCGAGCGCGTCCTGCCGCGCGAGCCGTTTGGAGACATCGTCCGCGCCGATCTGGCCCGGCAGCAAAACTGAGGCGGTCAGCAGGAATCCGGTCGCCGCATCCTCACCCAGTGCGTCGCCAACGAGTTGCTCGCGGATGAACCGATCGTAGGGCGTGTCCCGGTTGAAGGCGCGGATCACGTAGTCGCGATACGGCCAGGCGTGCGGACGCTCCGTGTTGACCTCAAATCCGTGGGTGTCCGCGTAACGCACGACATCCAGCCAATGTTGGGCCCACCGTTCGCCATTACGCGGCGACGCGAGCAGGTCTTCCACTACCCGCTCAAAGGCGTCGGGCCGTTGGTCCCGGGCGAACGCCTGGACCTGTTCCGGGGTCGGCGGCAGACCGGTCAGGTCGAAGGTCACGCGGCGTAACCAGCGCGGGCGATCCGTCTCCGGGGAAGGGGCGAGCCCTTCTTTTTCCAGCCGGGCGAGGATGAACCGGTCCACGTCATTGCGAGGCCACTCCCGGTTGGACGTTGCCGGCGGCATGGGACGCATGACTGGCTGAAATGACCAATGCGCTGTCGTCGCGGCCGAGGAATCCGCCCGGGCGATCCAGCCCAGCAGCAGCCCCAGCAGGGCGAGCGGCAGGCGGAAGCGCTGGCAGGCGGAAAGGCTCATGGTGGAACGCTGCGGATAGAACGCCCCAACCGCCCCGGCAACACAAGGCCGCACACCTGCGGATTCGGACCGGACGTAATGTGCTGCCGGCGTCCCGCCGGCAGGGCCAAGCAAAGGTTGAACCGCCACGAATGCGAATTTCGGCTCGCCCGACCGGGCAAACACTGCCGGCGAGACGCCGGCAGCACTCTGGCGTGCTCAGCGACCGGCGCCTTCCCGGGCCCGGGCGATGGCGAAGTCCACCAGTTCCTGCGACTGGAAGAAGCCTTCGAACATGTTGTGGCCCTGGCCGGGCAGCACGGCGAGCTTCACCAGCGATTCCTTCCCGGCCGCCTGATACGAGGCGGCAAAGGCCCCGGAATTCGCCGGGAGCGGCACCACGGTGTCCACGTCGCCGTGCAGCAGGAACGCCGGGATGCCGGCCCGTGCCAGCAGACCGGTGCGCTCCACGGGATTGAACTCCGCGGAGCGTGCCCCGAGTTCGGTGGCGGTCAGGCCGTAGGCGGAGGCGGCGCGGTCGAGTCCGGGATACGAGCGGAAGTCGAACACCGGATAGATGCCCGCGAGGCCGGCGACGCGGTCCGGATGGGCGGCGGCCCAACTGCCGAGCATCAGGCCTCCGCGGCTGCGGGCGAGCACGCAAGGCCGGGCGGCGAAGCCATGTCGCGCGGCCAGTTCGCGGTAGAGCGCGGCCAAAGCGCCGTGGCTGCCGGGCGTGCCGTAAGCCTCGCCGAGATTCACGCCCGCCACGGCAACGCCTGCGGCCAGGAAACGCTCGTGCATCCAGCGTTCCGCCGCGTCGGGATAGGGTGGCAACGTGGGCGCGTAGAGCACCCACGGCTGCGGGCTGGTCCGCAGGTGGGGTGGTGGCAGATACGCAAACGCGGGCCGGCCGACGACGGTGAAGTCTTCCGTGCCGGGCAACGCCAGCCGGCTGGCGGGCGCGTTTGGCCCGGAAGTCACCAGCTTCCAGCCGAGCCACGGCGTGACTTGTTCGGCCCATCGTTCGCCGTGAACCCGCTGGCCTTTCGCGCTGAAGTGGACGCCTTTGCCGCCGCCGTCGCGCAGGTCGCCGATGAGCGCGTCGGTGTCCGGACCGGGCAGGGCGACGCCGTCCCGCCAGAGCGCGGCCTGCGCGGCACGGAGGTCGGGCGAACCCGGATCGTTGGGCGTGTGGTAGCTGGCCTGCGCGACGAACCACGGGACCTCCCAGCCGGCTTCGCGGTTCGACTCGGCGACAAGTTGGGCCAGGAACTTCCGGTAAAGTTCGCCGGGCAACGTGCGGGCCGGATCGGGTTGGTTCGCGTCGGATTCGCCCTGATGCCAGAGCACCGCCCGGAAGCCGTTCGGGCCGAGCTGGCGCAGTCGGGCGGTCAGGTTGGCGAAGAGCATGCCCTTGCTTTCCCATTCGCCGGACGGGAGCTGCGTGACGTTGCCCGTGAGCGTGGGCGGTTGGCGGAATCGCGTCCCGCGCGGCAGCCATTCCCGCACGCTGGTCGCCCCGACGCCCACCGAGATGAGGCCAATCGGCACCTGGAAGCGCGCCGCCAGCGCATCGCCGAACGGCGGCAGGAAACTCCCGTCGCCGCCCGACGCGCCCGGCTGCGGATCACGGGCCAGTTGCCAGACGGTGCCGGAAAAGGCCACCACCTGATCGCTCGCGGGCGACAGCTTTTCCTCGCCGTGGTTCGCCGAATTCGATTGGCCGGCGACGACAAATACCTCGCCGACACCCACATGCGCGACATTCGTTTCCGCTACGGGCAAGCCGTCCCGCACCACCCGGAGGTTGAGCTGATACCAACCGCCCGCGGGGGCCGCGAACTCACCGGCAAAGCGCCCGCCGTCGGCTTCCGCGTCGGCAGCCCACCGCCACGCACCATCCGCATCTGCGCCCGTCAACTGGACTTCAACGGTGAATTTGCCGACTGGGACCTCCGAAAGGCTTCCGGCCACACGGATGGAACCTCGCCCGGCCGAGGTGCGCTGGAAGACCTGGAAGTCGGCAGGACTGGCCAGCTCCAGAGAGGCTGCCGCGCACGTTCCGATCAGGAGATGCGCAGCGACGACGGCCGAGGGGAGATTCATGGCGGACCGAACTATTCGACTACCACCACCCTGGGGCCAAGCACATCGAGTTTCGGGCGAACGCCCAGGCCGGGCACTTTCGACGCGGCCATGCGGCCGTTCACGCGTTGCGGTGCGCCGTCGGCGGTGCTGACGGTGACGTAGCTGTTGAAGTCGGTGGTGCTGAAGAGAAATTCCGTCGGCGTGCTGTGCGCGAGATGCGCGATGGCGGCGGTCGCGATGTCTCCGCCCCAGGAATCTTCCAGCGTCATGCCGATGCCCATGCTCACACAGAGGTCGCGCGCTTGCTTGGTTTTGGTCAATCCGCCGAGCTTGCTGATCTTGAGATTCACCACGTCCATCGCGAGGTCGGCTTTCGCCCGGAGCAGGATGCTGAGGTCGTCAATGTTTTCGTCGAGGACGAAGGGCTGCGTGATCTGGCGACGCACGGCGAGGCATTCCTCGTAGGTCAGGCATGGCTGCTCGATGTAAACGTCCACGTCGCGCACGGCTTTGGCGATGCGAATGGCTTCGTGCTGCACCCAGCCGGTGTTTGCGTCGGCCACGAGGCGATCGCCGGGCTGGAGCTTCGCAGCGACGGCGAAGATGCGCGCGATGTCCACGTCCGGATCGCCGCCGACCTTGAGCTGGAAACGGCGATAACCTTCCGCTCGATAACCGGCGACTTTCGCGGCCATTTGCTCGGGCGATTCCTGCGAGATGGCGCGGTAGAGATGAATGTCCTCGCCGTAACGGCCGCCGAGCAGTTCGCACACGGGCAGGCCGCTCGCCTGGCCGAGGATGTCCCAACAGGCAATGTCGATGCCGCTCTTCACATACGGATGCCCCTTCAGCGCGGCGTCCATTTTTCGATTCAGCTTCACGAGTTGGCGCGGATCGTCGCCGAGCAAATGCGGCCCGAGCTCGCGCAGTCCGGCGCGCACGCCTTCGGCATACGCCGGAAGGTAAAACGGCCCGAGCGGACAAACCTCGCCGTAGCCGACGAGGCCGGTGTCGGTTTCAACGCCGACGATGGTGCTGTCGAACACGGTCACAGATTTGCCGCCGGACCATTTGTAAGTGGTCTCGTGCAGCGGGAGCTCAACGCGATGGGCAAAGATGCGGACAATTTTCATGGGAAAGTGAGAGGCGAGATTCGCGGCCTGTTTCCGTTCATCGGTAGGCGGAGACCGGCTTCGGAACGACACCCAGGCCGGGGTAATCGAAGCCGCTGCCAAGCGGTTGGTAGTCGCCGACGATGGCGACGCTGAGGTTGGTGTTGATGGCGGACTCGAGGCCCATGCCCCAGTAGGCGGCGTTGATGATGAGGCGACGCAGGCCTGGGTTTTTCAGGTCGGTGCCGCTGCCCATCGTGGAGTGGAAGATTCGGGCGGTCTTGCCGCCGCTGGTCTGCCAGGTTTTCACCCACACCACGGGGAGCGGTTCCAACTGCCCATTGGGCGGGTCGTCGGGCTGGCGACCCATGAGCGGCTGCCCCCAGACAAGCGCGGTGCAGTCCGCCGGCAGCCCCTTGCCTTCCTCGTAGGTGCGATAGACATCGGAGTCGCCCCAGAGGTCGGTGACGCCGGTGAGGACGGGATGGTCCTTCTGCGCCTCGACGATCTTACCGCGCGTGGAGTCAGCCATCCAGCGCCCGTGATGATTCAGGAAGGTGCCGCCGAGCACGTCCTCGCCCCAACGCACCTGCCGGCCATTGATCCGGTAGGGCAGCGGGTTGCGAAAGCCGTGATTCGCGGTCCGGAGCGCGATGATGGGTTTGCCGGAGTCCACATAGCTGACGATCTGCTCCTGCTCGGACTTCGGCAGAGTGAGCAGGCGGGTGAAGAAGATGACGAGGTCCGCGGAAGCGAGGTGTTCGAGGCCGGGGATGTGATGTTCCCTGAACTCCGCCTCCTTGCCCTTCTCGGGATACACCGGCAGGGTCGGGTCCACCTCACCGCGTCCGTTTACGCCGAAGAGCACCGTGCAGTCGAAGCCATGATGGGCGCTGAGAATCTTCGCCAGCATCGGCATGGACTGCTCGCTGCGATACTCCTGATCCGCCGCGATGAGAACGATTTGCTTGCCGTGGCCGGGACCGGGGCTGCCGGGATAGATCAGCCACTGCGGGTTCTCCGGCACGGGATGCGCAATGGCGCGGACGCCGAGCGCCAACATCAGGAGGAGGCGGAAGGGTGTCATTTTGTTGCGGGCACGCCCCAGAGCTTTTCGAGTAGCGTGAACATCCCGGGGTCGTGCCGTTTCAGCTCGTCGCGGGTGAACGGAAAGAAGTCATTGCGCGTGAAATAGGCCTCGGTGGCCTCGGCGAAATACTCCATGGGGTTGGTCATGGCATAGGCCTGCTCGAAGGTGTTGGGCCGGCCGTTGCCCTCGCCGAATGAGCGTTCGACGCGTTCGTAGCTGCCACTGGCTTTTGCGCGCTGGTAGGCGGCCTTGACCTCCGCGTTTTCGAAGCCGTCCGGCAGCGTGCGGTGATGGTAGGCGTGGGCGAGTTCGTGCAGTGCGAAGTTCGGCATCCGCCGCCGCTCGGCCTCGAAATCATGCACGCCCGAGAATTCCACGCCGCGGGCCATCGCCGGATCGCGCCCGTTGGCGCGCAGCCAGCCGGCGTCGGGATGGAACTCGGCGCCGCTCTGACCCGGCCGGTAAGCGGTGGAAACGTAGAGCGGCACTTTCTTCAACTCGGCCACCGCGGGCGCCGGCACGACCCGCGCAGTCTCTTCGAGCATCTCCTTCAGGCCCGCGAGCGCACGGGCGGTGTCTTCCGCCTCGGTCGCAAGCAGTCGCCGGTCGATGTGGACCTGCCAGCCGGCGATTTCGCGAAGGTCGCGCACGATCACCGCACCGTGCCGGGGGGAATTCGTCGTGCCGGCACCGGTCACCCATGGGTCGGTCAGCAGCGCAAACAGGCTGACGACGGCAATACGGAGCAGCGAAGGGACGGTTGGGTTCATGGTGCGAATCGCCCGCGGCAGTGCGGCGACGTGGTGCCAGCGTTCATCGGGGAATTTCGTTGAGCGTGTAGTAGGCGCGGTCGTGAAGCAGCGTTTCGCCGCCCGTGGACTTCAGCGACGGCAGGTGAAAGTCGTGAACGTGGCCCTGCACGAGCCCTTTCACCCGCAGGCGCACGGCGAGGCCGTCCGGCGCCACCTCGGCGGCAGTCACCGCCGGATGCGTATGGTCCACCTCCGGGCTGCCGTAACCCTGCTGGTAAATGTGCGTGTAAGTCTCCATCACATAGGTGTCCGGACGGGCGGCGAGTGCGGCGTCCACCGGCGCCGTGAAGCGCAGGATGAAGCCGTCGGGTTGCGCGCGGATGTCGAGAATCTCGAACGGCGTCCGGCCGGTCCACTCGAGGCGCTGCAGCAGGTTGTCCTTCATGCCGCGCACGGGCCAGCCGCGGTTCGTGCCACCCGCAACGAGCCTGCCGCGGGGCGTGAAATGAACGGCGAGGATGCCGGTGCCCAAGCCTTCCCGGAACGGGTAACAGGCGCCCTGCCACACGCCATTGACCTGCTCGGTGGTCGCCCGCATCACGATGCTCAGCGAATAGTCGCCGACGAAGATCTGGTTCTCGAAGGGGCCGAACTTCCCGCCGGAACGGTTCACCTCAAACGCCGAGATGGAGCGGCCCATCTTCCGGTAGGGAAACACCACGGCGTAGGGCACCAACTCCTTCACCCGCTGGCGCTCCGTTTCCATGCGGGACGGCGTGTTCGGCTGCACCGGCTCCGGTCCCATGTTGGTCGCAAACGGATACCAGTTGAAGCTGATGGGATGGCCCATGAAGCCGCCGGGCTTCAGATGCTTGAGCGAACACGAGCCGTTCCACGGCCCTTGGCTCTCCACGTAGAACATCTCGCCGTGCTCGTTGGGGCCGACGCCCAGCGGACTGCGGAGGCCGCTGCACAGCGGGATGGTCTGGCCGTCCGGGGTGAGCTTCAGCGCCCAGCCACGGAAGAGCGCCTTCGAGTTGTAGGACTCCGAGAGGCCGAGCGCGACGTAGAGATTTCCCGCGGCGTCGAACTTCGAGCCGAGCGCGAACTCGTGGTAATGCCCGAATCCCCACGCATCACTCACCGTGTCGAAACGGTCCGCGCGTCCGTCGCCATTGGTGTCGCTGATGCGGGTTACCTCGGTCGCGTGCGTCGCGTAGAAGGCACCATCGCGCCAGGCGAGCCCGAGCACCTCATCCAGCCCGCTGGCAAACATGCTGATCCGCGGCTGCGGCGGCTCGTCGTCCACCCCGGAGAACAGCAGGATTTCCCCGCGCCGGGTCCCCACGGCGAGCCGGCCATCCGGCAGCGAGACGAAACTTCCCGCCTCCAGGTAGGTGCCTTCCGGCATCGGCACATTGACCAGCCGGTAATACGCCGCCTCCCGGTCGGCCGTGCCCCAGGTATCGCCGAAATCCACCTCGGACGCGGCGACGAGCGGGAGCAGGAACAGGGACGCAAGCAGGCGGGGGCTCATGGCTGGGCGGTGAGGTGATATTCGAGGTTCAAGCCGCGGCCGGTGACGGGCAGCAGCAGTTCCTTGGTATCCCCGGCCTGGCGCACCACTCCAGGCGCGGAGAGCCGGACGACCAGTCTGTTGCCCACGGCGAAGGCATCCGCCCCGCGGGGCTCGATAGGGCGATCGGCCGCAATGCGGAAGTAAAGCCCGGCGGGCGGAGCCTCATGGAATGTCAGCGTGCGTTCGAGCCGGAGGCGCCCGGAATCGTCGCGCCGTTCGCGGAAGAAGTCCTCCACGGCCAAGCCCGCCACCACATACCGCAGCCGGGGGCGCTGCCGTTCGTCGAGTGTGTAGCCCCGGAACGAGGAAGTTCGGGGGCGGGGTGTGGGGTCCGGGACCGGCCAAGGCGATTCCGGTGACGGAAGCACCGCAAAGGCTGGCCCGGACGGGAAGGAGACGGTGGCTTTGCCCAGGATGCGGGCCTGCCCGGCACCTTGGCCGCGCCAGATTCCGGAGGCTTCGATGAAGCCTCCGCCCCACAGCGACGCGAGGCGCATCTGCTCCGCATCGAAGGCGAGATTGATGCCGCCGGGATAACCCACGCCGAGGCCGCGTTTGCCGATCCCGGGAAATGCCCGGCGAATGATGACCGCCTCGTCCTTTACCGCGACGACCAGCGGCTCCAGCACGAAGCCGGCGGGTTCAGACGCATCCGGACCCTGTTCGAGATACTGCCACAGGGCATCGCGCTGGCGACCCGGATCGCCGCCGAGCAGGGCGGGCAGCGGGGATTTTCCGTCGGGCCAGAATGCGGGCATGATGGTCAGGGGCGAGAACCGCTGCGGATTGGCGAGGTAACGGTGGAACCAGTTTTCCTCCAGCCGCTCTGCCATCGTCATCAGGTCGAGGGCATGGATGGTCCCGGCGGCCCGTTCGCGGAAGGTGTGACAGGCGATGCAGTTCAACCCCTTGTTGCCGGTAAGTTCGCGACCGATCTGGTGGGGCTTGTCCTCCTGAGTGACGCGGGTGAAGCCGGCCGGCGGCAGCACGTCAAGCGCCTTGAAGGCGTCCGCGAGCGGCCCGGCATTCAGCGCGCCGAACTTCGGCATCCGGGTCAGCAGATAGGGACGCACCGAAGCTCCGTTGGCGATGACCTCGCGCAGCCACGGGGCCCGCAGCTTCGCGCCCACGCCGGTAAGCGGCGGCGGCAACCGGCCTTGCTCACCCAGGTTCTCGTCCTTGCCCGTGAAATGCCGGTCGCGATCCGGCGGCACTCCGCCTAGCCCGTCGCGCTGATGGCAGGCCAGACAGTTCAACCGGGTGACGGCGATGGCCACCTGTCCGGCGGGCGACCAGCCCTTTGCCT